>JABDJF010000765.1 GCA_013002645.1 Myxococcales bacterium | reverse complement strand
TGAGCGGCCGGCCCGAGCCCTCACGCGGCGTATCGCGACTAGCTTCCGGGCCTCGCGTGGGCGGGCAGCTCGCCGGTCAGGCTCTTGAGGAAGGACACGATGCCGTTGACCTGGGCGTCGGTCAGATCTCTGCCGAGCTGGTAGGTGCCCATGATCTTCACCGTGCTCTCGAGCGTCGACTGCGAGCCGTCGTGTAGATAGGGCGGCGTGAGCTCGATGTTTCGAAGGCTAGGCACCTTGAAGAAGTGCTTCTCGGCGGGATTCTTGCTGACGTTGAAGCGGCCCATGTCTGCCTCGGTCAGCGGGGTCCCACGGCCGGCAAAATAGTCTTTCACGAGCCCCATTTTCTGGAACATGGTCCCGCCCACGTTGATGCCGGTGTGGCAAGCGGTGCAGCCGACCTCTTTGAAGGTCGCATAGCCCTGCTTTTCCGCGTCGCTAATCGCGTTCTGGTCGCCGAGCAAAAACTTGTCGAAGCGCGACGGCGTGATCAGTGACTTCTCGTACTCCGCGATCGCGTCTGTCGTATTGGCCTGGGTCACGCCGTCGTCGTAGAGCTTCGCAAACGTCGCAGCGTACTCTTTGTTCTTCTTCAGACGTTTGACGACCTTGTCCCAGTCGGCGCCCATTTCGATCGGGTTGGCGACCGGTCCGGCGGCCTGCTCCTGCAAGTCCTTCGCGCGCCCATCCCAGAACTGAACGAAGTTGTATCCCGAGTTCAAGACGGTCGGCGAGTTGATCGGCCCCATCTGGCCGCCGATCCCCTTCGAGGTCTTGCGCGGCTCCGCACCCCCGTGGTCGAGCGAATGGCAGGTGACGCAGGCGACCGTGCCGTCTCCCGAAAGCATCGTGTCGTGGTAGAGGCTCCTACCGAGCAACACCTTGTCCATGTCGACTTCGACCGAGCTCGGCAGCGGCACGATCGGTTCCACGGCCGCCACCGGCGCCTTTTCCTTCTCGACGGCTGCCGCTTCTTCCGCAGCCGGAGCAGGGGCTTCTTTCTTGGTGCAACCTACGACCGCTATGGCGGCAACCATGAGCAGGGCCCACTTCATCTGGTACATGCGGCCGACGATAGCAGGCGAAGCGCCAACCGGCACCCGCTGCTATGCTGCGGCGCAGTGAAGAACCGACGCAGGGTGTATTTGGCGAGGCACGGAGAAGTGTCCTATTTCGAACCGGGGCAGGAACCCGGCGACCACGACCCCGTGCTCAACGCAACTGGGGTCGCTCAGGCCGAAGCGCTGGGGCAGCTCCTCGCCGCGGCTCCAATCGACCTCGCGGTTTGCACGGGGCTTCGGCGGACGCAGCAGACGGCTCGGCTCGCGATTGGCTCGAGACGCCTCCCGATCGGCGTGATCGAAGGCCTTTCGGAGGCGAAAACGGGCAGTTTTGAAGATATCGACGACATCGAGGACATGGAAACGCTCTTCACACGGGCGTTCGACAACGCTGAAGAACCCGATGCCCGTTTTCTCACGGGCGAGTCCTACGCGGCGCTCTGGGAGCGCGTCGCCGCGGCGTGGGCGGGCTTGGTCAGCCGCAGCGATTGGACCTGCGCCTTCGTCGCCTGCCACGGCGTCGTGAACCGGACGATCCTCGCGCAGGCATTGGGGACCGGCCCCCAGATCTATCGTCGCATCGAGCAGGACCCCGGCTGCCTCAACGTCCTGGACATCGATGGAGAAGGTTCGAACGCGCGGGTCGACTACGTTCGGTTGATGAACTTCACCCCGTACAACGCGACCAAGTCAGGGATGCTCGAAACCACGTTGGAAACCCTCTGGCGCCAATTCACGGCCGACTAGTCACCGCAGTGCAGTGACCTGTAGCCGCCGTCGTAGTAAAGCAGCGGCTTGCCGTCGGTCGAGTGAGCCGCTTCGACCCGGCCGACGTAGATCGTGTGGCTTCCCTCGCGGTGCGAGCTGGTCACGTTGCACTCGAGGGACACGACCGCTTCGTCGATGAGTGGCGCGCCGATCGTACCCTCGGTCCAGCGGACCCTTTGCAGACGAGAATCCTCGTTCTCCGATGAAGCAAAAATGTTCGACACATCCTGCTGATGCGAAGCCAGAATATTGACCGCAAACACGCCGCCCTCGTCGATGACGCCATGCGTGGTCGAAGCTCGATTCGCACAGACCAGAACCAGCGGTGGATCGGCGGAGACGCTCGAGAAAGCAGAGACGGTCATCCCAAGAACCTGGTCGCCGCTCCGCGCGGTCACGACGGTCACTCCGCTGGCCCAGCCGCGAAGCGCCTCTTTGAACGCATCCTCATCAATCGGCATCGTTTGGCTCCCTAGGCTCTACTTTCCGCGGCGCTCGAATCCGGAGAAAGGCCGGCTGCGGGCATGCTGCACGGGTCTAGGCAAAAATAGAACGTGTTTCAAGTAGACGGCGGGCTTTCACCTTTCCGAAATTGGGCTAGTTTCCGCTGCCTATGCCTCAACAGCCGTTTCTGCAGGGGATCCAGGCGTACTGGGATGCCCTCGGCCAGCCGGGTCAGCCGCCCGAGCTCGGCGAGTCCCGAATCGACGCGTTCGTGGACCTTTTGCACATGACATCGAGCGCGGAAAACGCGTTTCAATTGCTGGAGACCCTCGAGTCCACCTACGCGGGAATGGCCGTCGGCGATTCTTCGAGACCGTGGCGGTTGCACTGGGCGCTTCAGGTAGGGGAAGTCGAGCCGTTCGTCGCTTCTCAGCTCGACGGCCTGATCTTTCTCGCCGACACCATCGCCGACCCAGAGGGCCGACACCGCGTCTACACACTCAAAGACGGCATGCGCGGCGACCTCGAATTTGCAGACCTCGCCGATGCGCTTCGCTGGATGACCGCGCAGGTTCTGCAAGCCAAAGGCGAGCTCGATGACGCGAAGCTTCAAGACATCCAAAGCGAAGCATCCGCCCTGCTCGACGACGAGTGGGAGAAAGGGCCGACCTCCGCCCTTTACATCGTCGAAGAGCTCCTCGACACGCCGCTGTTCGAGGCCTGGGATGCGATCTCCCGAGGCCAATGGCCGCTGGTCGAGTCCGATGGCAGCAGCGCGTCGGTCGATCGCGAAGATGGTTGGCAGCGGCGCCTTTCCCTTTGGCTCACACGGAGATTCCTCGCGACGCGCTCGCTCGAGCTTCCCGAGGAAATCGGCGTCTCCGACATGGACGCAATTCACCGGTCTCTCGTCGATCACCTGATCGACTTCGAGCAGGCGATCCATGGCGGGGACGTGCCGGGAATCATCGATCAGACCGCGGCCGGAGAAGACCCAAAGCTCGCGCAGATGGCCGCCCAATGGATCGAGCGGCACGACGGCTGGCGGACGGCGGCCAACGTCCCGGCGCCCGACGAGCACGACGAGTACGCCGACGAGCCTCCGCCTTTTCAACACACGCCTTTCACGCGAAAGCTGCTGCAGGCCTTGTCCGGCTCGCTCGATCGCATGGTGGAGCAGGGCGAGCTGGAGCTCGACCCAGACCGCAAGGACGCCCTCCTCATCGAGCTCGTCACCGCGGGGTCCGACGCCCGCTCGGTCAAACACATGCTCAAGAAGCTGACCGCGACCTTGGTCGATTCGGAGCACGTCGAAGAGATCTATCCCAGCGACAACCAGATTCAGGACAGGCTCAAAGAAGACCTTGGGGGATGATCGAACCCCCCGGCAGCCAGTTCTGGGCGGACGCACGATGGCGTGACGGTTGGCGACTGCAGCGCCATTTGGATGGGCAGGCCTGCAGGCTGCTCAATCCGGCGGGTCGGATCGTTTGTCGCGGCTCATGGGCGAAGTGCACCGAAGCACTCGAAGAGGCGCGACCGCAGGCGGCGCCGATCGACCGCCTCGTGGTCCTGCTGCACGGCCTCGGCCGCACGCGCCGCTCGCTCGCGAGGCTGGACAGGGCGCTGCAAGAAGCGGGGTTCACGACCGCGCGTCTCGACTACCCGAGTACCCGGAGGTCGATCCAGGATCACGCCGCGACGCTTGCCGAGCTGCTGGACCACATACCGACTCCGAAAAGGCTCTCGTTCGTGTCGCACAGCCTCGGCGGATTGATCGTTCGGCAGCTCCTTCGCTACGACGCTCCGTGGCGCGCGGCGGTCGATCGCATCGTGATGATTGCACCGCCCAATCGGGGCGCATCGCTTGCAGGCTCCCTCGACAAGGGTGGCGTCATGCGAGGCATTCTCGGCCCCTCTTACGGACAGATCGCCGAGGGCTTTGCCGTCACGTTACCCGTGCCCGAGGTTCCGGTCGCGATCTTTGCCGGTGATGCGGCCGGTGTGCCCGGGGACGGCCTGGTGACGGTAGACGAGACTCGCCTCGAGGGCGCAAGCGAGCACCACGTCGTCCCGGCGATCCACACCTTCGTCATGAATCACCCCTCGGTGGTTCGCGGTGCGGTCTCCTTCCTAGGGGGCGCCCCAGATCGAGCCTGACGGTCGCAGGAGGCCGGCGTGCCGGTCATGAAGCGCGCCCTCGCGATCGCGCTTCAGGAGTAGGGGCCCATCCAGGTCGACGTACTGCGCCTTCGAAGCCAGCAGGAGCGCGGGCTCTATCGCCAAAGACGTGCTGACCATGCATCCGAGCATGATCTGCAGGCCGAGACGTGTTGCTTCCTGGGCGCAATGAAGCGCCTCGCTGAGCCCGCCGGCCTTGTCGAGCTTGATGTTGACCACGTCGTAGCGACCCACGACCTCGGGGAACGAGCTCCGATCGTGGAACGACTCATCAGCGCAGATGGGCACGACGTGTTCGAGACTCTCGACGCCGGCATCATCACCTGCCGCAAGCGGTTGCTCGAGCAACACGACGCCAAGCTCGGGAAGCTGCGGCAGCCAAGCCTCCAGCTGCCGTGCCGACCAGGCTTCGTTTGCGTCCACGACCAGCGCAGCATCGGGCGCAGCTTGGTGCACCGCTTCGATACGCTCCATGTCCGAACCGCCGTCCACCTTCACCTTGATGACAGACGCCTGCGCGAGCTCGGCGGCTGCCGTCTTCATGTCTTCGGGGCTGGCGACGCTGACCGTGCGCATGCTGTAAATGGCGCACGGCGGCCCGTCGAGCCCTGCAAGCCGCCAGACTTCCGTGCCCAGGCGCTTCGCCTTCAGCTCCCAGAGTGCGCAATCGATCGCGTTCCGCGCGGCGCCAGCCCGCATCGCGGCCAGTTGAGCGCTTGCATCTTTCCCGCGCAGGGTCCGGCACGCCGCCTCGATCTCCGCCGACACCGAGTCGATCGATTCCCCGTAGCGCGCGTAAGGCACGCATTCGCCTCGCCCTATCGAGCCTGCGTCGTGGAGCTCGAGCACGACCACGTCGGCCGAGGCCCGAGCGCCGCGCGCGATCCGAAAACCACCTCGAATCGGCCACGATTCCGCTCGGACCACCGCTTTCATCGCGCAGCGCTAGGCGACGCCGGTAGCTTCTTTGATGGCCTTCGGGCTGAGCGTTTTGCAGATGAACACGTGGACGTCCCAAAGGTCGCGCGGCCGCTGTCCTGCTTCCTGCAGGAGCTCCATCGTCTTCTTGGCGGCCTCCAAAAACTGCGTGTAGGTCGTCGAGTTCGGCGTCGTATCGTACTTCGGATCGATGTCTAGGATGAGCGCCTGCTTCTTGAGGAAGGTCGGCTTCACGAACAGATGGTCTGCCGGATAGACCAGCGAAGGGAGCAAGGTCGTCAGCGGCCAGGTGGCGCCGTCCTCGACATCGAGCGCCGCCACGAACGAGTCGAAGCGAATCGGGTACGTCCGCTCCCCGTAGAGCAGCTCTCGAAGCGAAAGCGCCACCGTCTCACGGCTGTCTTCGGGCAGGTTCTTGAACCGAGTCGCTTCAGCCTTTTGTGTCGTGCTCTTGGTGCTGGTCAAAAACTCGTAAATCATCTGGTGGATCTCTTCGTAGCTCCGGTTCCCCGTCAGCTCGTCCAAGTTCTTCTGGCTGAGGAGATCCTCGGCGCGCTCGATCGCGGCGTCCTTGAGCTTTTCCCTGCCCTTGGCGCCCGCCAAGCCACGCTCGGCTTTGATGTACGACTCATCCTCGAAACCAACTGGGTAGAGGGTCATGAAGTAGGCCACCTGCTGCTCGAACGTGATGTCCGGCTTCTTGGGCGGGGCCTTCGACTTGCGGGTCGAGCCCGGCGCCGGGGCCTGGTTGCGACGCGCGATCCGGTCGATGCGCACGGCTTCGTTGGCCTGCACTTCGATGATCTCCATCTTGTGCCAGTAGTCGGGCCGGAAGCTGCGCTCCGCTCCGTCCTCGAAGAGGTACGTCCGCTTGTCCGGGATTTCGAGGACGAGCACGGAGCGGCCCCAGTCTTTGCGGCTTATGTGCTCGAAAACTCTAGGTGTTACGGAGGGTGTAGACTCAGCCATCGATTACAGTTCCTCGAAAATCGGGTAGAAAGCCGGCTCCGGGGCCCGGAAATTGGAGCCCGTGTGTATCACGGACCCGCTGGGCTTGCATCCGGTTGCGATCCGCAGGATGTAGCCCTAGAGGCCTCCCTCTGCAAGCTCCCGTTCTCATTGGGGTTTGGGCAAAATGAACCGATCCCCACAAACGCGTTTCGGAGCCTTGCTCCTGGTCGCCACCGCGGCGCTGCCGGGGGCGGCCTGCGACCCGGTCCAGCCGAGCGCCCCCCAGCCCGCTGGGGAGCGGAGCGCCGGCGCCGAACGCGATCCGGACGTGCCGGGCGTCGCCTTCGTCGACCAGGCGCTTCAAAAAAGGCTCGACCGGGTGCTCGCCTCTCAGGGGCCGAGCTACGTCCCTCGCAGTCACCATCTCAACGACGACGGCTCGCCGCGATTCACCAATCGCCTGATCCGCGAATCCAGCCCCTACCTGCTTCAGCACGCCCACAACCCGGTCAACTGGTACGCCTGGTCGGACGAAGCCTTCGACCGGGCCAAGCGGGAGAACAAGCCAATCTTCCTCTCGGTGGGTTACTCGACCTGTCACTGGTGCCACGTGATGGAGCGCGAGTCCTTCGAAGATGAGGAGATCGCGGCCTATCTCAATCGTCACTTCATTGCGATCAAGGTCGACCGGGAGGAACGTCCGGATATCGAC
>JABDJF010000060.1 GCA_013002645.1 Myxococcales bacterium | reverse complement strand
ACCAGACCGCGAATTGAATCAGACCCGCTGTGCCGAGACCAAAGAGCTTGCCAGCTAGGATTTCCTCCGGCGTCACCGACGCGAGCAGAACTTCGACGATCTTACTCTCCTTGTCGGTCGAAACGGTCTGCACGAGATAACCGGAAGCGCTTAGCAGCGCCGTCAGCAGGAGAATTCCCAAAAAGAGGGGAATCGTCGTGCGCACCAGGAGGTCGAGGGCCTCGTCGACGTCGACGCCGACCACTTCCTCACCTTCGGGGCCTAGCCGGCTGCGTACGAAGTGGGCCGGCGAGATCACTCGCTGACCTACGTCGCCGTCGAGGCGTCCTTCGATGAGCGACTTTCGCAGGAGCTTTCGGAGCAAGGGCTCGATCGAGGTCCCCCGCATGCTCAGGAGCGGGGTCTTCTCCGACTCGATGGCAAGCACCTTGCCCGTCGTGAGGTAGTCGTGTTCGATGACGTAGATCGCGCGAAGGTCACCCGAGGCGAGGGCGCCGCGGGCCGCGTCGCGATTCTCGTAGAGGAGCACCTCGTCAGCCCTGTCGTTCGCCTGCCAGCGCAGCGCTCCGTTCTGTTCTAGGAACGACGAACGATCGACTACGCTGGCTTCGTCGACCAAGCCGAACTGCGAGCTCTCTGCGGCGCGCTGCGAAAGGAAGTACGTCTGTACACCGAGGACCGTGCCCGAGACCGCAGCCAGGAATAGAGGCAAACCAAACGTCGCCAGAAGATACGACCAGCGTTTGACGACCGAAAGGAACTCGAATCGCGCCACGGCGGCAATGCGTTGGACGCGCATGTCTCAGCGATCTCCACTCACCAGGTGGACGAAAATCTCGTCCATGCGCGCCACGAGAGGCTCGTAGCGATCGACCAGCACTCCGCTTCGGACGAGATCGTTCAAGTAACCAGCAGGAGTGGCGCTCTGGGGCAGCTCCACATGCCAGTACCCCTCCTCGCGCCGAGTGGCCTCCAGTCCCAGTGCGACGAGGTCCATCACCGTCCAGACCATGACCTCGTGCGGCGAGTACCGTCGGCGAATCTCGTCGAGCCGGCCGTACACCATCAGACTGCCGCGATGAATGAGCGCAACACGGTCGCAGAGCGCTTCGACCTGGTGCATCATGTGAGTCGACAAGACCGTGGTTCGACCGTTCCGCCGACGCTCTTCGATCAGCTCGGTGACGAGGGCGACGTTGACCGGGTCCAAGCCCGAGAACGGTTCGTCCAAGACACAGAGCTCGGGTTCGTTCATGAGGCAGGCGGCGATCTGAACTTTCTGCGTCATGCCTTTCGAAAGGCTCTCGACCCGCTGGTCCGCAACCCCGCTGAGGCCGACGCGATCGAGCCAATGGTCTCCGGCGGCGCGGGCTGCCGCGCGCTTCATGCCCTTGAGTCGTCCCAAGTACACGAGCAGCTCACGCACCTTGGCGCGACGATAGACGCCGCGTTCCTCCGGAAGATAGGCCGTGCGATCGAGCGTTTGCGGAGTCGGTGAGGCCCCAAAGAGCGACACTTCGCCCTCATCGGCACGTAGAATGTCGAGGCCGATTCGAATCAGAGTCGTCTTTCCCGCACCGTTCGGGCCGAGGAGGCCGAAGACCTCTCCGGTGCCCACTTCGAGCGACACCCCGTCGAGCGCAGTGCGCCCTCCAAAACGCTTGGATACGCCCCGATACGCAAGAACTCCCACCGAGGAAGTGTATCGGTTGGAGGGCCTGGGGGGCTAATCCGCTGCAGGCCGGGCGACGGGCCCTCTGCAGCCCGATCTCTAGGAAAGCGCCGCAGCCAAAAGCTTCTTCGTCAATGTCGAAACCCCGACGCGCCCCAGCTCGTGGTTGCGGAAAAGCCGTCGCGTCTCGGAGGTCTCCGCCTTGGCTCCCGTCGCCCGGAAAACATCGATTTGCATTCGGCGGTGCGTCAGTACGTGGTCCAGTCGTCCAATCGATTCCCGGCGGAGACTTGCCGAGATGCCTGCGTCTCGAAGCGCCCCTCGCGGGTCGCTCGAATCGAGACTGCTTCTCGAGATCATCGGCGGGCCCCAGAGCCCGGCAAAGAGGCTCTGCTGGCTTCGGAGGAGCCAAACGCCCTGCTCCGACCCGCGGCCCTGCGTCGCCACCACGGCGGCTAGCTTCAGTTGGCTCGGGGCTTTTTTCGGACGCGGAACGGGGAGCTGGTCGACTTCGCCGTGCGCGTGCGCCTCGCAGTCATCGGCAACCGGGCAGGACTCGCAGCTCGGTTGCTTGGGGGTGCAGACCGTCGCGCCGAGCTCCATCAGGGCCTGATTGAACGCGCCAGGCCTCGCGCCTGGAACCAAACGCGCAGCCTCTTCCCAGATCCGTTTGCTCGTCACCGAAGCGCCGACGGGCGTGCCGATTCGAAAGAGGCGTGAGAGGACGCGCGTGACATTTCCGTCGACGATGGGCTCTTCTTTCTCGAAGGCGATGCTGCCGATGGCACCCGCGGTGTAGCGACCCACGCCTGGCAGAGCACGCCGTGCTTCGGCGTCCTCGGGAACCATTCCGCCGTACTGCGCGACGACTTCCCGTACGCCCGCGTGGAGCAAACGCGCACGCCGGTAGTAACCGAGGCCACTCCAATGCGAGAGCACGGCGTCTTCGTCCGCTTCGGCCAAGTCTCTCGGAGTCGGAAAGCTCGCCAGAAAGCGCTCGTAATAGGGGATGACCGTCTCGACGCGCGTCTGTTGAAGCATGACTTCAGACACCCAAATTGCGTAGGGGTCGCGGGTCTGGCGCCAAGGAAGCTCGC
>JABDJF010000074.1 GCA_013002645.1 Myxococcales bacterium | reverse complement strand
CTAGGCATCGTCCTCCTGTTCTTGGCGGGGCTCGGGCCCCTGGTCGCCTGGCGCAAAGCCACCGGGTCCAAGCTGCTGCGCGCGATGGCCTTTCCGGTCGGCGCAGGAGTGGCCGTTGGCCTGCTGCAGGCTCTTTTTGGTGCGCGGCTTGGCTATCCGCCCGTCGTCGAGCCAACGGAGATTTACGATACCGCTACGGGCACCGTGCTCGCCTGGATGTCGGCCGTCGCGCCGGGGGTCTCGTTTGCGACCTGCGCATTCGTGCTTGCGAGCGTCGGCCAAGAGTTCTGGCGCGGCATGCGTGTGCGCATGAGGAAGGGCGAAGGCGCGGGCACGGCCCTGGTCACACTCGTTTCCAAGGGGCGTCGCCGCTACGGCGGGTACATCGTGCATGTCGGCGTGGTCTTCATGTTCATCGGGTTCACGGGTGCCGCCTACGACGTCGAACAAGAGAGCGCGCTTCGACCCGGCGAAACGATGGACATCGGCAAGCACACGGTGCGCTACGACCAGCCCCGGATGGAGGCCGACCCGAACAAGCGAATGATCTTCACGGACATGACGCTTCTCGACAAAAGCGGAAACGAAGATGGGCAGGTCGCGCCGGGCAAGTTCATTTATCGAACGCATCCGCAGATGCCCACGACCGAAGTGGCGATTCGCAGCCGCCCCGCCGAAGACGTCTACGTCATCATGAGCACCGTCGATCCGTCGACCCAGCGAGGCACGTTCCGGATCATCATTCGTCCCCTGGTGGCCTGGATATGGTTCGGGGGCATCGTCCTCTTGTTCGGCGCGCTCCTCGGCATGTGGCCGACCGGCCGTGAGCTACTTCGGGATGAAGCGCCCCGCCGGCGGCGTTTTCGGTTTTCGCCAGCGACGGCCGTGGTTGGGCTCGCGATCCTGGTCGCCACGATGATCGCCTGGGTGGGCGTTGCATCGGCACAGAACGACAGCAGCAGCTCGCTGCACGCCGGGTCGGTGGTCATCAACGATCCCATCGAACGGCAATTGTTTGGTCGCCTTCTTTGTCAGTGTGGCGACTGCGCGCGCTTGCCGCTCGACACCTGCGCGTGCGGCTGGGCTGACGACAAGCGCGTCGAAGTTCGCGAGCGGCTCGCTGCCGGCGAGGAACCCACGAAGATACAGGAGTCCTATCGCGCGCAGTACGGCGCTGCCGCCCTGGCGATACCCTCGGACGAGGGGCTCGACCGCGCGCTCTGGGCGGTGCCGATCGCCGCAATGGTTTTCGCGGTCGGCTTCATCGTGGTGCTCGGGCGTCGTTGGCAGCGTCGCGGCGTGGCGCCGAGGGCGTCTACGGCCTCCGACGCAGGCGAGAAGCTCGAATATGACTCGCGCCTCGACGCCGAGCTCGATCGGTTGGAGGAAAGCTGATGGCCGACTACCTGCCCTGGTTGTTCGTCATCGGTGCTTCGCTGGCCGTGGTGGCCGCGTTGGTCAGCCTTTGGCTGAGCCTGAGCCTCGCGCTATCGGACGAGCTCGTCGGTGGAGCCCGCGCCCAACTCACGACCGACGTGCGCCGCGGCCTGCTGACCAAAAAAGAGAACCTGCTTCAAGAGATTCGCGACATCGCGTTCGAGCATGATGCGGGCAAGCTCTCGGACGCCGACTACGAAGAGATCAACGCGAAGCTCCGCGCGCAGGCACGCCAGGTGCTTCACGAGCTGGATGTCGGCGCAGGGCCGTTTAGAGAAGAGGCCGAGGCGCTCATCGCCGAGCGGCTTTCCGACGAGGGATGATGCGGGTTGCAGCTCTGATCGGCCTTCTTCTGTGGGTCCCCGCGATCGGTTCGGCGCAGCAGAACCAGACGGTGGTCAATCGCGTCCTCGGGAAAGTACCGAACCTGGTGACCTCGGCCGTCGACCCTGCTCTCCGCCAGGGCACCATCGTGGTCGAGGTCATCGACCCGGCGGCGTCGCCCGTCCCGAATCAGGCGGTGCGCCTTGGCCTCATGGAGCAGTCCGGCGGCCGCGATAGCAAGGCCTGCGTGACCGACGACAAAGGAAGCTGCTCCTTCGACGATTTGCCGACCGACACCAAGCATTCCTATCGAGTGAACGTGCCGTTCGACGGCGCGCGCTATAGCTCGACGCCCTTTCGGCTCGATGCCGAGAAGGGGCAGCGGGTTCGGGTGGTCCGTCTCCCCGTCACCGAGGACGACAGGCGCATCTTCCAGGTACTCGGCCGTACGATGGTCGAGTTTCGCGACGGACGCGCTCGGGTGAGCCAGGACGCTCGGCTCACGAACCTCGGAGAGTCGACCTATGTGTTCCCCGACGGTGGAATGCGGATTCGTTTGCCCGAGGGCTTCAAGGCCTTTGACGCCTTGGCGGTCATGACGGACCAGCGCGTCAGTGCCACCGACGAGGGCCTCGAGGTCAGCGGCTCGATCCCGCCTGGCCGCGCCGACCTGCGCTGGGCCTACGACATTCCGCTCAGCGGTACCTCGCTTTCGATCGAGCAGTCGGTGCCGTTTCCGACCATGGAGTATCAGGTCGTCAGCGACTACATCGACGGCATGACCCTCGAAGTCGTGGGCTTTCAAGTCGCCCGCGTGCACGAGGGAGGCGATCGCCGCTTCCTCGTTGCGGGGGTGATGCGAACCCCAGGCGACGCGCCGATCGATCCCTTGAGGATTCACATACGCGGCATTCCGGGGGCCGGCCCACTGCCCTACCTCGCCGCTCTGGTCGCCGCGATCTTCCTGTTCATCGGAATATGGCTTCTTTTTCGGCCCTCCGACCAGAGCGCGGCGCTGGTCAGAGTCCGTCAAGATCGCCGCGCCGAGCTCCTCGAGGAGATCGCCTCGCTGGAACGCCAACGGAACGCCGAATCGATCGGACCGAGTTTTTATGAGCACCGCCGGCGAGAATTGACCGATGAGCTAGCAATCGTGCTTCGCATGCAGAGCGAGGCGGCAGGCCATTGATTCGGGTCATTGATCCCGAGCGCCAGGCCGCGTATGTTCGCCGCCCATCGCGGCTAAAAGAAGAGGGGACCCATGGCAGAAGGCCTGAATCGTGTGACGCTCATCGGGAACTTGGGAGCTGACCCGGAGCTCAAATACACCCAAAGCGGGCAGGGCGTGTTGCGCCTTCGTTTGGCGACCACCGAGTCGTTCCTGAACCGCGCGAACGAGCGCCAACAACGCACCGACTGGCACACCGTCATCGTCTGGGGCAAGCGTGGTGAAGCCCTCAACAACATCCTTTCCAAGGGGCGGAGCATCTGTGTCGAGGGCCGGATTCAGTACCGTCAGTGGGAAGACAAAGACGGCAACAAGCGCAACTCGACCGAGATCGTCGCGCAGAACATCGTGTTGTTGGGCAGCGGACGAGGCCGCGACTCGAGCGCGCCCGGCGACTTTGGCGGCGGAGGCGGCGGCGGTGGAGGCGGCGGTGGTGGTGGCAGCGCTCCTCCGACCGACGACTTCGGCGACGACGACATTCCTTTTTAGAGGCGGGAATCGCGCTGGCTCCCGTCGCGGAGCGGGCGATCCGCGGCGCGATACTGCGTCAGGCGTCCGTTTTTGGATCTTCCCGGTCGCCTTCGGCGGCGGTGTGTCCCGCCCCACCGCCCCCACGCTATCGCCTAGCTACGCCTGCGGGTCCTTCCTTGCCTCGCTTGCGGCTCGCTCGCTCCACTCGGTCCGCCAGCGCGATTCCCGCCTCTTTGAGGCGGGCAATAAGTAGAGCGGGTTACGGTTGTTGGACTGGTGCGGGGGCTTGGGCGCTGTGCTCGGC
>JABDJF010000019.1 GCA_013002645.1 Myxococcales bacterium | reverse complement strand
CCGCCACCCTGCAGGATATCGACTGCATGGCCAAGGTACCGGGCCGCCCCTACATGCCGATCGAGATCGTCGACGAGGTCAAACGCATCCTCGTCGATCGGCCGGGGGTTGAAAGCCTTGGTGAAACCGTTCGCGCACTCAAGGGAGCCTATTGACGATGTCTACGCTTGCGGAGCTATGCCTCATCGAAAGCCAGCCGAGTGAAGCGCACAGCCTCGACGACTATGAATCGGAGCGCCCCCGCTGGTGCAGCGGATGCGGCGACCATGGGGTGCTCGCAGGGCTCCAGCGCGTGCTTCGCAAAAACGACCTCGACCCGGAAAACGTCGTCTCGGTCTCCGGGATCGGCTGTTCCAGCCGCCTCCCCCACTACCTCAAGACCTACGGCTTCCACGGTATCCACGGGCGGGCATTGCCGATCGCTACGGGCGTTCGCCTCTCGCGCCCAGAGATTCCAGTGATCGTCATCATGGGGGACGGCGACTGTTTCAGCATTGGCGGCAACCATTGGCTGCATGCGATTCGGTACAACATCAACGCGGTCGTGCTGGTGCTCGACAACGAGGTGTACGCGCTCACCAAGATGCAAGTCTCGCCTACGACGCCCGACGGATGGAAGACCAACACCACGCCGCGGGGCACGTACCTCAAGCCGATGAACCCTCTGAGCGCGGTGATGGGGATGACCAATGTTTCCTTCGTCGCCCAAACCGCGACCTGGCTTCCCACGCACCTCGACGAAACGATCGAAAAGGCTTGGGAGCATCATGGCCTTTCCTTCGTTCGCATCCTTCAGCGCTGCCCGGTGTTCATGCCCGAGGCGTTTGGCGAGGGCGGGGTGCACTTCCCGGTCGTGTTCCTCGACCATGAAGACGGCATCCCCGTCCACCCTTCGCTCCTGTCGCGGGGCCCCGTTCAGGCGCACGACCATCGCGACATCAACGAGGCTCAACGCGTCGCTGTGTCGGTAGACCCTTGCCCCATGGGCCTCGTTTATCAAAACCCCGAAGTTCCTGCGTACGAAGAGGTTCGATGGCAGCGCCAGGAGCGACCCGACCATCGGACCTTCCTGCAGCGTTTGGATACCGCGATGGACCGTTACACCGTCGGCTGATCCCCGTACCCATCATGAAAGAGCAGGTCCTACAATCCATCGAAGAAGTTTGGCGTCGCGATGTCGTCGCTATCGAAGAGGCTTTCGAAGAGAGCATTCGTGACCTGACGGCGCTCGTCCGTCTCGACGAGTATCATCGGCATGGGCACGATCCCGAGCAGCTCGAGCGCGCGCTGGGGCCCTTGGCGGCGACCAACATGGACGTCGCCTCTTTGTCGCGCCTCCTCGACGGTGGCACTCGTTCGCGTGCGATGCCCCCGGGTCGGCTCCAGCGCGTCGATGCGCTCATTGGAACGCTCGGGGAGATGAAAGAGGCATGGTCGGGCCGCCCGGTCGATCCAGTCTCTATCGAGATCGAGACAGACGAGCGGGAGATCCTGAAGCTCGCCGAGGAGCACTTCAACCGGTGCGCGGAGGCGTTTCGAGCCCTGCGCATCGCTCAGCTCGAGCTCCGCGGCAAATACGACGCTGAATTCCACGACCCGGCCTTTGCGGGCTTCACCTGGCGCGCGCTCGGCCCCGCTGAGCTTCGCTCCTGTCCTCCCTTTGTCGTGATGGCGTCTTTCGATGGCGACCGTGGCGCACGGTTGCGAAAGGTGATGTCGCTGCTCCAAAGCGGGATGCCGATCAAGGTAGCGGCTCTCCGATCGAGCTTCCGCGACGCGCGCGCCGCTTCGATCGACGCCGGCGTGCCGTCCACGATGACCGTCGAAACGCTGCCGCTGGCGATGCGCGGCGTCTACTTCGTCCAGACCTGTGCGGCCGCGCCGGAATTTCAGAAGCAGCTGTCCGCGGGTCTCACCGCCCCACGCCCTGGCGTGATTTCCGTTCTCTGCCAGCGGGACGACGAGGAGCAGGCTGCGTTTCGAAGTCGAGCCGAACACGCCGTCCGCGCCCGGGCGTTTCCGATGTTCACCTACGATCCGGATCGCGACAGCCGGTTCGTTCTTTGCTTTGACCTTTCGTCGAATCCATCGCTCGATGCACCTT
>JABDJF010000822.1 GCA_013002645.1 Myxococcales bacterium | reverse complement strand
GTGGAAGACCGCGACGCGGACCGCTACGAAGACGTGGTGGCAAACCTTCGCATCGGCAAGACAGACGTTCCCTTGGCCTGGTTGGACAGGCCAGGCGGCTTTGCGAGAGATGTGTCGGAGCCCGAGGCGAGACTCAAAGAGCTCTCGGACGGTGCCTGGGAATCACTCAGCGCGAATCCCACGATTGCCAGCACGCGCGCACTTGCCGTTCTCGATGCGTTCGTCGCGCTCTGCCGCGAGAGCGGCGCAGCCCGAGTTGGGCTGTCAGGGACCCAGGGCTTGCAATGCCAGCAGTCGCCAGCAACGGCACGCGCTGCTTCGGTGGCGATATCCGCTTCGGTTCGGCTAGGAAGCTTCGTCCGGGCGCTAGAGCTGCAGCGCTGGTGGCAGAATCCAGCGCTCCAGCCGAGCCCTGAGGAGCGGAACCTCGTCCAAGCCGCTTGGCGGAAAGCAAAGGCCAATGCGGTCGCCTCTTGGAGCGCGATCGACAGCGAGGGCGGCCAGGCTTCACTCTACTTCCGCGACGCCGATACTCTCGTGGTCGACGGGCGAGCACCTCGGCAGGTCCAGCTCAGCTCGGGAATCAAGACGCAGCTCTCGGAAGCCGAGCTCATGCCTGCGATTCATGATCCGAGTAATCGGTTCGCGGTCCGGGGGGTGCGTGCGACCTGCGCGGGTTTCGAAGCCGAGCTCGGTCCAATCCGGAGCAGGCAGAGCCATCGAGCGCCGATCGAGAGACGTTCGAGCAAGGAGCCGTGCAGGACTCCCATCGATCGACCCGCGACGGTGTTCGAGTGGGCAGTGCTCGGCTGGGCGCCACAAGGGCTCGTCGCCGCATCGGGCGACTTGCTTCGGGTCGTACCGCTCGACCAAGTCGCCAAGCCGGCGGGTCGGCCCATCCAGCTGGGCACGTCGAGCCCCTTACCCGCCCCGATTCACGGCGCACGTATCACCACCGACGGCACACGCTACGTGATTCCGCACGCGGAGGGCGTCGTCGTTCGCGATTGGCGGAAAAGCGGTGCCGGACTCTGGTTGCGGCCAGCGGACTGGGACAAAGTTCCGGGCGACGTCCGCAGCATCGCCATCAGCCCTGACGGTCGGAAGATCGCCCTACAAAAAGGAAGTGAGATCCGGCTTCTCAGCTGGTAGCGAGCCTCGACTGTGACGATGGGTCCGCGATGGTATAGTGCCGGCGCATTGCGCTGCAGCCCTCAACTCCTGTTGGCACTGGTCGTGCTGTTGACGGTCGCCGCCTGTAGCGGTGCCCGCTCGCGTCCGGCTACGCCCTGCATGTCCGACGCAGAGTGCCGGGCAGACAGAATCTGCCATGAAGGGAAGTGCCGCTTCGTCGAAGAGGTGCTCGCAGAGCTCGCGACACCCGTGGTCGGACCCGACGTCGCTGAATCCGGGCGCGCGCCTCGCAGCGCCAACGGGTTCATGGGAGACGCGGCGCACACCGGTCGAAGCGAAAACCGCGGCCCGTCGTCCAACCCAGCCCTGGCCTGGACCTACCAAACCGGAGCCCGCGTATTTGCCTCGCCCGTCGTTGGAAATGACGGCACGGTGTACGTTGGTTCGCTCGATGGGCAGTTTGTTGCGTTGAATGCCGACGGTTCGCTGAAGTGGAGGTATGCGGCAGGGCAGAAGATCTACCCGAGCGCGCTCGTCGCCGGCTCGTCGATCATCTTCGGGACGCACCAACGCGAGCTCGTATCGCTTTCGCTTCAAGGACAGCCTCGCTGGAAGCTCCCCCTCGAGGACGTGGTCGACGCATCGGCTACCTTGGGCCCCGACGGACGGGTCTACGTCGTCGCGAACGGCGCATACGCCGTCGATCTTCTCGGCCGATTGCATTGGCACAAACCGACGGCCGACCACGTTCGAAGCGCCCCAGCGCTCCACCCCGCACGCCTGATTGTCATCGGTACGACGGAAGGTTCGCTGATCGCGCTTCGGCCCGACGGATCGCTCGCCTGGTCCGTACAGCTCCGGGGCGCCATCGAGGGCGCTGCGTCGATCGATGACGAAGGGTACATCTACACCGGCACAGGTCGTGGGGAAATCGTTCAAGTCGATCAGACAGGTGCCGTCCAGTGGAAATTCAAGACCGGGGACGAGGTCCGAGCAACCCCGGCGGTCGCGCGGGACGGTACGATCATCGTCGGCTCGTATGATGGGAGCGTCTATGCCATACGCCCCTCGGGCGCCCTTCGCTGGAAGGTCGCCACCGGAGGCCGAGTGCGCGCCTCAGCCCGAATCGATGCGGATGGTCGCATCTACGTTGGCTCTCAAGACAACTTCCTCTACTGCATCGACCCCAGCGGATCTGTGCTCTGGCGATACAACGTCGGCCAGGACGTCGACTCGACGGTGGAGATCGGATCCGACGGCACTCTGTATTTCGGTTCCGATGACGGCGGGGTTCACGCCCTGCGATAGAAATGATGAACGAAGAAATTCCCGAAAAGAACGAAATCTTGCAGGTCCTGCAGTCCCATGCTCCTCGTGCGATGCACGTGGGAGAACTCTGCGGACGGCTCAATGTTCCGCGCAGCGCCAAGGACGAGGTCGTCCGGCGCCTCTTGTTGCTCGAGGATGAGAACCTCGTGACCGAGATGCCGGGGTTGCGCTTTCGTGCGCTGCCCGCGGAGAAGAACAAGAAACGAGGGCGCGAGCCGGCGAAGACGACACGAGGGCGCGGCCGCAAGGCCCAGGATCGGCAGCAGCTTGCTGCACCGCTGACGCCCGTGATCGAGGGCAAGTTGACGATGACCAGGCAAGGTTACGGCTTCGTCAACGTCTACGACGGAGGTTCCGACGTCTTCATTCCGCCCGATGCGGTGGGTCCAGCCCTTCACGGGGACACGGTCCAGCTCCGGGCCCGCCCCTCGTCGAAAGGCCGCGAAGGTCTCATCGTTGGAGTCGTCGAGCGGCGACTGAAGAATGTAACCGGGATGCTGCACCCAAGGGGCCGGGGGATGAGCTTCGAACCCGACGACCAGCGGCTGCGCTCGCCGATGCGGGTGGTGG
>JABDJF010000772.1 GCA_013002645.1 Myxococcales bacterium | reverse complement strand
GACCTGATAACGGCGGCGCTGACGCGCATCTTGGATGGTGACGGTCCCGTTTGGGTTCACGTTGCAGCTCGCCCCGGCAGGGACACCGCCTGACTCGCCGATCAAGGCGCGGCCGTGCTGTAGCGCACCCGGCCAGGTCGGCGCCTCAACGGTCCCTAGAAACAGCGGCTCCGACCCGCCGAGCTCGCTGATTTCGACTTTCCAGTACTTCGTAGCCACGTGGTCCTGTCAGTGCGGCCACCATGATAGCCGGGATCGCCAGCAAAGTCGCATCTCCGGCTGGCACCTCTGAGTTGGCCGGAGTAGGAACCGCCGGTGTGGATTCTCGTCATCGGGCGTGAGGGCCTCGAAGAGCGCGAAGGCAGTGCGGTGGCGTGCCTTCACGAGCTGGGGTGCGAGGTCCAGACCGCCAACCTCTGGGATCGACTGGACACCGAGGAGCTGGTCACCAACCCGCCCACCGTCATTCTCATCGAGGCGGGCGATGAGGGCGACGCCGGCCGTGCCGCACTGGTTCGAGTCCGAGCGGCCGAACCGCTCCACGAGGTGCCGGTCATCATTGGCGTGACCGTCAACGCAGTCACGCGGCTCGATGCAGGCGACGGATTCGATGATTTCGCTCTGATGCCCTATGTCCCGGCTGAGCTCTACACCCGGATCCGCCGCGTCGAGTGGAGCCGCAGCGACTTTGCACAGCAGGAGCGGATCAAGATGGGGCCGCTCTGCATCGATTTGGCCGCCCACGAGGTCACGGTCGACGGCCGGAGTCGCCAGCTCACCCACCAGGAGTTCGCGCTCCTGAGCTTTCTTTGTCAGAACCGCGGGCGGGTGTTCTCCCGGCGACAGCTCCTGGAGCGGGTTTGGGGCGTCGACTACTACGGGAGCAGCCGCACCGTAGACATTCATGTTCGCCGGCTTCGCATGAAGCTCGGCCACACCGTCAACAACCTCGAGACGGTTCGTGGCGTTGGCTACAAGATGAAGGAACCCTGATGCTTCGGCCGCTTGCGATTTCGGCGGGCGACCCGGCAGGCGTCGGGCCTGTTGTGACCGCGGCGGCTCTGGCTCGAGCGCTGGGTAGCGATCGCGCGGTCGTCTATGGTGATGCCGCGTGGATGGAGCGCGCCTTTCAGCGCTACGGCTTCGAGGCGTCTAAGCGAATCAAACCGGCTGAGTCCGAGAAGCTGGACCCCGGTGAAGTTGGACTCGTACACGTCGCCGACTGGCCGCTCGCCATGGTTCAGGCCAGGGCGCCTACCATCGCCGGCGGTGGGGCGCAGCGCGAAGCGCTCGAAGGAGCCTGCGACGCCTGCATCGACGGGTCGGCGCGCGCGATTGTGACCGGGCCGGTCAGCAAGGAAGCGGTGAGCCTCTCAGGCGTGTCGTTTCGGGGCCAGACGGAGCATCTCGCGCGGCGCGCCGGGGTGAACGTCGAGGCTGTCACGATGATGTTTCTCGGCCCGCGCCTCAAGGTTGCCCTCGTCGCCACCCACTGGCCGATCAAGCGCGTGCCATCGACCGTCACGCGCGCTCACATCGATCGAACCGTGCGTCACTTGGCCGATGCGCTGTCGCGCTGGTCGCCCGACACGAAGCCCTTACGCATACAAGTATCCGGGCTCAATCCACATGCCGGCGAAGGCGGCCTCCTCGGCACCGAGGAAGAGACCATCATCGGACCGACGCTCGATGCGCTCCGAGAAGAAGCCCCGTTTTCGAACGGGGAGGTGGAGCTGATCGGGCCGACACCGGCCGAGGCCGCGTTTCGCTATGCAGCCGATGACCGCGCGCACGGTGTCGTTGCGATGTTTCACGATCAGGCAACCATTCCCTCGAAGCTCCTCGACTGGGGCGAGGCGGTGAACGCGACCTGGGGCCTGCCGTTCGTCCGCACGAGCGTCGACCACGGCGTCGCGTATGACGCAGCCGCGGCGGGCTATGCGTCGGAGAGCGGCATGATAGCGGCCATTCGGGCTGCGCAACGCCTGACCGGCGAGCCCCAGGAATGACGGCAGACATCGTCATTCGAGGAGCCCGCGAACACAACTTGAAGAACATCACGCTGCGCCTCCCGAGAGGTCGGCTAACCGTGGTGACCGGGCCGAGCGGAAGCGGCAAGTCGAGCCTGGTCTTCGATACGCTTTATGCGGAAGGGCAGCGCCGGTATGTCGAGTCGCTCAGCGGGCATGCGCGACGCGTGCTCACCAAGCTCAAGCGGCCGGACGTCGGCGTCATCGAAGGACTCTGCCCGGCGATCGCGGTGCGCGAGCGCGCGCCTTCGCGCAATCCACGCTCGACCGTGGGCACGCTCACTGAGATCAACGACTACATGCGCGTCCTTTTCGCAACCATTGGTCAGGTGCACTGTCCCATCTGCGGCGAACCACTCACGGCGCACTCGGTCGCGCAGGTCGTACACCAAGCGTCGCGTCTTCCCGGGGGTACGCGCTTCGCGGTCCAGGCGCCAATCGTGCGCGCGGGCGCCGCGGTCCCACGAGAGCTTGCGGCAGACTTGCGAAGCAAGGGGTTCGTTCGCCTGCGCGTCGATGATGCGTTAGTCGATTTGGAGGACCTCGGGACGCTGCCGGCCGGGGTGTCGGTCGACGTGGTCATCGATCGCCTCTCGGTTCGAGACGGGATCGCCTCGCGTCTCGCCGAGGCCGTCGAGCTCGCCTATCAACTGAGCGGCGGGGTGGTCGAGCTCCGCGAGCGGGAAGGCAAACGCCATCGATTCTCCGAGCAGTACGCCTGTTTCGACGGCCATGCGTCGATTCCACGTGTGACGCCGCAGCTCTTTTCATTCAACACCCCGCTTGGCGCCTGCGCAGACTGTGACGGCCTCGGCCTCACGCGGAAGTTCACCGCCGAGCTGGCGGTAACCGACCCGAGTCTTTCGTTGAGGCGCGGCGCCGTGACAGCCTGGGGGAAGCCAAGCCTCGCGTACTACCGATCGATGTTGGAGAAGATCGGCACGGCAGGTGTCGATCTCGACGAGCCTTTCGAGAAGCTCGACGAGAAACAGCGCCGCACCGCGCTCGATGGCGGTGAGCGGTTCGAGGGCGTTTTGCCCGGCCTCGAACGGCGCGCCCGCGAGTACGCGCGTCGCAAGTTGGCCGAAGGGGGGGATGAAGAGCGGGTGCTGGAGTTCTTGGACGAGGAGCTCGGCCAGTTTGCCCGTATGGAGACCTGCCCCAAATGCGACGGCTCGCGCCTGAACCGGAACGCGCGCTCGGGTCGCATCGAGGGCCGAGCGATCGACGAGCTGAGCGCACTCGGGTTGGGCGACCTACAGGGCTGGCTCGAAGGGGTTCAGGTTTCGCCGCAGCGCGAGGCGGCGGTGCGGCCCTTGCTGCAGTCGGTGAGAGATCGGCTCGCGTTCCTTCGGCGCGTCGGGCTTGGATACCTCAGCCTCGACCGAAGCG
>JABDJF010000756.1 GCA_013002645.1 Myxococcales bacterium | reverse complement strand
CGACGGGACATCCCAGGGCTCGAACGACGGCGAGAGCGAACGCGACACCCTCCCCGACGACGAGCCTTTGAAGATCCACGTGCGTGAAAGCGGATGTGAAGAACGGACCCACGACACGCCTCGCATCGTTCGCTACGACCGCGAAGCCGAGACCGCTGCGAAGGAATCCCTCCGCGATCGCCTCGGCACCCATGCCAAGTCCGCTTCCGAACGACTTGCGAGCAGCTTTGGCAATGCACGCGCCGCGCTCGCCGATGGGCTGATGCCGCGCATCGCAGACAACCTGAAGGAGCTCGTTGGGCTGGCTGGTCGATTCATCGCGGCGCTGCGCTCGCAGCTCGACGACAAGCCTCGACGCAAGCAGGTGCCTCGAAGCGAGGCGGCGCGCGCCCACCTCAAGAACACGCGCCGGAACCGGCGCCGGTATTTGGTTCTAGCCGGAATGGTCTGTGGAATCGTGGCCGCCGGCTGGGGTGTTTACCTCTGGGCGGCTGGGACGGTGGACGAGACCGGGACTGAGGCCGACATCGAGGCCGCGACCGAGGCCGAGACCACGACCGAGGCCGGGACCGCGACCGAGGCCGAGACCACGACGGAGAGCGGGGGCGCCGATGCGACTCCGAGCCGCGCCTATCTGCCCCAGGGCGCTCCCTTACCCCCGAAGACCGTCCGCGGGACCGCATTTGGCGCCGAATCAGTGGACGGTGGTGAGAAGTATGTGCTTCGCATGAGCAATCCTGTCACCGAGCTGGAGGGCATCATCGAAGAGGACGGGTTCTCGATCACGATCCCCGGGAGCCTTTCTCTCTCCCGCGCCGGTCCGATCGCTGCGGCGCATCCAGACGTGGCGCATGCGAGCATCCTGAACCGCGGGGATTTCTCCGAGCTCACCCTCCGCTTCGTTGCAGGCCGGCATCCGGCCTACCGCGTCGAGTCACGTGGGCCCGCGATCGAGATCACGGTCGCGCGCTAGCGCGGATTCGAACGATTGAGCGGTTGGAAGAACCGCTGGGAATCCCGCTCGATGTAGAGCAGGGCCTTGCCGTCGCTCAGGGCCGCGCGCATGTCCGCGATCGTACGAACGGCTCGTCGGTCGGCTTGAAGGATGATGTCACCGGGGCGGAGGCCCGCCCGATCTGCGTCGGAACCGGGCTTCACCGCGCGCACGAAAACCCGGCCCTCGCCCTCGTAGCCCACGCGCGCCCGGAGCCGCGCCGTCAGCTCTTCGAGGGCAAGGCCGAGCATCCCGTTGTCTTCGGCGCCCTGTTCATTGGTTCGGGCGGAGTCTTCGCTCGGTCTCTCGCCGGTGACCACGGCGATCGACTTGGTCTTATCCCCGCGACGCACCTCGAGAGTGAGGCGCTCACCCACACCTTGTCGTAACACCGTCCGCAAGAGGTCGTGGCCTTCTCGAATCTGTTGATCGCCAATCGCGGTGATCACGTCTCCGGACTGTAGACCGGCTTTCTCGGCAGGTCCGCCGGGGACGACCGCGTTCACCAAGGCGCCTCCGTCGAATTTCCCGCCGAAATGCGCCGCCAACTCCGGTGTGATTTCCTGAAAGGAGACGCCGAGCCATGCCCGCTTGACCGATCCGTTCACGATGAGTTGACTTGCGACGCGCTGCGCGATCTCGGCTGGGATTGCAAAGCCGATCCCGGAGCCGCGGCCTATGATCATCGTGTTGATCCCGAGCACGCGCCCCTGAAGGTCGACCAGCGGTCCGCCGGAGTTCCCGGGATTGATGCTGGCGTCGGTCTGAAGGTAGTCCTCGATTTCATTGGCACCGATGCCTCCGCGTCCTTTTGCGCTCAGGACCCCGGTGGTCACGGTGTAGTCGAGCCCGAAGGGAGAGCCGATGGCGATGACGAATTGGCCGACCCGCGCTTTCTCCGACGAGGCGAACTCGGCCTGGGGCAGGCCTCTCGCGTCGATCTTGAGCATGGCGAGGTCGGTCGCAGAATCGACGCCGACCAATGTCGCCGGGTACCGTTTTCCGTTTCTCAAGCGGACGTCGATCCGGTTCGCTTCGCTGACGACGTGATTGTTGGTCAGGATGTACCCGTTCGATTTCAAGATCACACCCGAGCCGCCACCTCTGATGATGCCTCCCTGGCCTTGGCCTCCGAAGAACGACGGCAGCCCATTGTTGATCGGCCTGCTGACTTCGACTTGGATGCTGACGACTGAAGACGACGCCGATTCGGCCACGCCGGTCACCGCGGTTTCGAATGCGACAGCCCTCGACAGAGCGTCTTCGTCAACCGCCGTTTTCCTCGGTGACGCGGATGCCGTGCCCAGTGTGATGGCTGCAATCGTTGCGCCGATTGCCATGAGCCAAGATCCCCGCAGCGTGGTTCGAAACATGAAGCTACCTCCCTTTGCCACCCCTAAACCTCCCGGGAACGGGGTTGATTCCATCGCTAAACGTAGGGCGTCCGAGCGATATTCAAACCCCGCGTGATTACGAGCCTTTAGGGCCTGAGCGACGGTAGGGTGACCAGGACGCGGGTGTGCTGGCCGACTTCGCTCTCGATCTCGATGCTGCCCCGATGTTCTTCGATGATGTTCTTCACGATCGAAAGGCCGAGCCCCGTCCCCTTGCCCTTTCGCCGCGTCGAGAAGAAGGGCTCGAATACCCGGCTGAGCTCGGCCGGCCCAATCCCCACACCGTTGTCCTGAACCTCGATCTGAATCTGGTCATTGCCGTAGAGCCTGGTCGAAAGCTGCACGCGTCCGCCTTCTGCGGGTGCCGCATTGCATGCGTTGGTGATCAGATTGACGAACACCTGGTGGAGCTGACCGTGCACGGCCTTAACGTTGGGAAGGTTCTCAGCGTAGTTCCGCACGACGGTCACATTGGCTTCGCGAATGCTGTGGTCGCAGAAAACCTCAGCCTCTGCAATGACGGCATTCACCGATATGGGCTGCGCCTCCTCTTTCGAAGGACGCGCATAGGTCAATAGATTTCGAGTGAACGACATGATGCGATCAGAGCTTCGCAAGATCCGCTCCATGCGCTTGAGGTCGGACTGCTCGGCGCCGCTGCGTGACAGCTTGCTCATCAGGTACTCGCCGTAGACGGAAATGCTCGTCAGCGGATTGTTGATCTCGTGCACGATGCCCGCGGCGAGCTGGCCGAGCGTCGCCAGCTTCTCGGCGTGGATGACCTGCCCTTCGAGCTCGCGCACCTCGGTTCGGTCCTGCCCGATTGCGATGACGCCCGCCACGGTGCCTTCCGAATCGAGAATGGGGGCGAGCGTGAACTGTAGCCGTGCGTTTCCGCCCCCGGCCTTCGGCAACCTGAGCTCGAACGGCGGCACGTCTCCTCCGCGAAGCGCGTTGACGAAGGCGGACAGGATACGCACACGTTCGTTCTGCGCGGCCAGTTGCAGCAGATCTTTCGAGATTAGCTCGGCCCGATCGAGGCCGGTGATGCGACCAAACGCCCCGCTCACGACCCGAATGTTGCGGTCACGGCCTATGACCAAGACGGGGATGTTCGCATGCTCCAAGAGCTTCTCGAGGTAGTCGCGAAGGTGAAGCGATTCGCGTCGGAGACGGCCGCTTTCGATTGCGGCGCCGGCCTGAGTCGCCGCCAAGAGGAGTGCGTCCTCCAATCGCGACGGAATATCGGCGCCCCGTTCGAACTCAGCCGCCAAGACACCGAGGACCTCACCCGCACGAGTTAGCGCAACGTCCAAACCATCGGCCGGAACCAGCTCTTCACCGGGCCCCGGGACCAAAATGGGTTCGTACGTCCTCCGCAGGACCATCGCCGGCGGCGGTTCGGCCGTTTCCGAAAAGCCCGCTCGAACGAGCCCGGCTTCGGTGATCGAGACTTCGTGAAGTGCATCGTGATGAATGTGATGCGTCGCGGCCTGGACGATGACGTTCGGATCCACCAGGCCGTGTGACAGCCTCATCGCGAAGCGCACCGTCGGATAGAGGCGTTCGAGCGCGTGCACGTATGCCCGAACGATGTTCTCGTCGGTCGTTGGGCCGTCCGTCTCGCGCTGTGCCTGTGTCAGCGAAGCGAGCACGTTCGGCAGCGTTGGGCCTCCAGCGTGTCTGCTCCGACCCTGCCGTGGCGAAATGATCGACTTCACGCCGGACACTCGCGGCTCCGGAGCTTGCTCTGAGATGGGGGGCTTTCTGTGCGCGGAGTCGTCCATCGCTCAGCCCTTTGCTTCCGGCTCAGTCGGCCCGTCGGCGGCACGATCGAGATCGAAGATCTTTTGATGGCCCACGTAGGAGGTGGTTTCGTAGCGGGTGATCTTCGCGATCTTGCGGACGATTTCGGCCATTCGTTCCGCTTCCCGAATGAGCACGCGCGCAGCTTTCGCCGCGCTCGAATCCGGCTCGGATTGGCGCAAGAGGAGCTCGGCGTACGCCATCATGCTGGTCAGGGGCTGGTTGAGCTCGTGAGCCGCCGTCCCGGCCAGCTCGGCGAGGACCCCTTGCTTCTCGGTGAATGCCAGCTTCTTCTGTGCGTCAGCCAGGCGTTCCTCGACTCGAATCCGGTCGCGCAAATCGGCGAAAATGAGGACGATCGCCGACGGTGCGTCCTTCTCATAGATCAGCGAAGCCGAAAGCTGAACCGGAATGCGCGAGCCGTGAATGTCGAGAAGATCGAGCATGGTGGGCTCGAGCCGGCCCGTCCCGCCATGCTCTGCGGAGAGCACGCGTTGCCGCACGAGCTCGGCGGTCGCGCGCCCCAAGAGATCTTCGAGGGTCACGGCTCCGACCACGTCGGACTCGTGATACCCCGTGATTCGTGCCGCACTCGCGTTGAACAAGCGCACTCGCTGCTCCATATCGGTCGCGATGATCGCGTCGACACTTGCGTCGATCAAGGATTCCAGGAACTCCATCGTTTGAACGAGCTCCTGCTCCGACTGGCGTTGAAGGCTCACGTCTTCGAACGAGATCACGGTGTGATCTTCCGCTCCGTTCAGCGGAGCGAACGAGGCGCTGCAAACGATCGTCGTCCCATCTCGCCGGACGAGATGAATGTCCGTCGAGCGTGGGTACTGGCCTTGCGCGAGGGCCTCCCGAACGCGGGAAAGATCTTCGGCGGACAGCAGGCGCCCGATGCTCTGGGACACGATTGTGTCGTCGCGGTGGCCCGTGATCTCGAAGGCGCGCGGGTTGGCGGCGAGGATTTCGAGGTCGCGGCCCAGCAGGACGATGCCCATGGTGATCGACGCAAATGCGTTTGCGTACCGGCCCGGTAAGTTGCCGATGGGGTTCCTCCCACGCAGGCGTTCGAGACGAGCCAGCAGTAGCTCAGGGCGCGTAGGCCAGACAACGAAATCGCTCGCCAGCGCATCCAGGCCGTCCGGGTACTCCCCCTCCACGACCAGAAGAATGGGTGTGCCGCGCGTTGTTTTCCAGGCCGCCGCACCAGGGTGAGCAGCGTCTAACGCCACCACTTCGTGCTGCAGCTCCCCGTCCTGGAGGATCTGGGGCGTGAGCCACTCCACCGACCAATCCGTGGTCTCCAGGGCAGCGACGAGCGCCTGGTAGAGCTCTGGATCTCTCGAAATCAGCGCCAGTTCGGGCATCTCGTTCGTACCCTACCAGAGACCAGTCTGCTGGTGGCTCTTTCGGGACTGGCGTGTAACCTTGGCCCAGACGGGGACGTGGGAAAGCCGATTGGCATTTTTGATTCGGGATTGGGCGGCCTGACGGTGGCCCGAGCCATTGCGAGGGCCGTTCCAGCGGAGGATCTCGTCTATCTCGGGGACACGGCGCGGGTTCCCTATGGGACTCGAAGCGCAAAGACCGTCATTCGGTATGCCATCGCCTGCGCCGAGCGTCTGCTGAGCTTCGATATCAAGCTCCTCGTCGTCGCGTGCAACACCGCCAGTGGTGTTGCGCTGGCCGCGCTTCAGGACCGACTCGACATTCCAGTGATCGGCGTCATCCAGCCTGGCGCGCGCGCTGGCGTCATGGCGACACGGACAGGGCGCATCGGAATCCTCGCGACTGCCGGCACGGTGGCGTCGGGTGCGTACGAGCGGGCAATTCACGACGAAAACCGAGCGATGAACGTGTTCGCGAGGCCGGCGCCCCTCTTCGTTCCGCTCGCCGAGGAAGGCTGGGTGACCGGCGAGGTGCCGAGGCTCGCAGCGCTCCGGTACCTCCAACCGCTCGTGGATGTCGATGTCGACACCATCGTCCTCGGCTGTACCCATTACCCCTTGCTGTCGGAGACGATTCACCACGTCGCCGCCGAGTTGCTCGGCCACGATGTGGCGATCGTGGACAGCGCCGAGGCGACCGCCGCAGCGCTCACCGACATGCTCGGCCTCCCCGCTACCCCGGATCGAGCCGCCGGCTCGCTCGAAATCCTCGTGACCGACCTCCCAGGCCAATTTCGCGCGGCCGCGTCTCGATTTCTCGGCAAAGCGGTCGACGGTCTCGATATCCAGGTGATCGACCTCTGACCTTGCTTTTTACAGCCTCACCGATATATTATGTAAATACTGATATGCGGGATTTGAGGGGTGGACAGGCAATCGCCTCGGGCGAGCCACTGGATGACGGCGAGAATCGTATTTTCGCAACCGGTGAGCTGCTCGACGGCGTCTACGAAATCATCAAGCTCCTCGGGCGGGGAGGGATGGGCCAGGTCTTCGAAGCGCATGACCACCTCCTCAATCGGCGGGTCGCGATCAAGGCAGCCTGGCCGAATCCCCTGACGCCGCCCCTTCGAAACGAGGCACGCGCGCTGGCCGCGTTCCAGCATCCCAGTTTGGTCAGCGTTCATACACTAGGGGAGCACCGCGGGATCGACTACCTAGTCATGGAGCGTGTCTACGGTGTGTCCCTGACCAAGCATGCCGAAACCCGCTGGGGCAGCGGTGAGCCGTTTAGCGTGTCCGAAGTGGTGCAGATTCTCCTGCCTGCCGCTGAAGGTCTCAGTGTCGTTCATCGTGCTGGCCTAGTCCATCGGGACATCAAGCCGGACAACGTGATGCTGACTCCGGTTCATCGCGTGGTGTTGATGGACTTCGGGCTCGTCTTGCCGGAGTTCGACGTCAACGGGAAGCAGCGTGTTGCAGGCTCTCCGCCGTACATGGCACCGGAGGCTTTGTTCAACACCGCGGCGCCGGGCAGTGGTCATCTGGTCGACATCTTTGCGCTCGGGGTGCTCGCCTACGAGTTGCTCACTGGGTCGCGACCGTATGACGGCATCACGATTCGTGAAGTGGTCACGGCGCATGAGCGCGGTCAACCCGTCGCTCTTGCGGAGCTCCGGCCGGACTGCCCGTTGGCGATGTGTCAGCTCGTCCACGAAATGCTCAGCCCGAACCCACAGATCCGCAACCAGAGCGCAGAGGCGGTCGCGTGGCAGCTCCGTGCCGTGCTCGACGAGCGACCCCGAAGCCAGGATCCCAAGGAGCCGAGTCGCAAGGTGCCCTCGGTATTGATCGTCGATGACGACGTCGACCTCGCGAAGATCCTCACGTTCTACGTGCGGCAAATTCTCGGTCCGACCGCGATTCGAGTTGCCCATGATGGCGAAGAGGCGTTGAGCGAAGTCCAGAACGAAGAGCCCGACGTCATGTTGCTCGATTTGCACATGCCCCGCATGAACGGCGTCGAGCTTTGCATGCAGCTCAGAGGCGAAGGGCTTGCGCAGAGCTGTTCGATCATCTCGGTCAGTGCCGGCGCGCAGGAGCACGACGTCCAGCTTCTTCATCAGCTGGGTATTCATCACTTCGTCGAAAAGGGGTCGAACTTGCGAGAGCGACTGCGAACCGTCATCGCCGAGGCTTGCGGCGACCAAGTTCTGGCGAACGACTGATCGCGCATTTAGAGTTCGGAGATGGTTGACGCGGAACGTTCGGTTTCGACTCTCCGGCGCTGGGCGGAACATCTCGTCACGCTGCTCGACGACCGATTTCGCATTCCGGGGACCGACGTCCGGTTTGGCCTCGACCCGGTCATCGGCATTCTATTTCCGGGAATTGGCGACGCGGTCACAGGTGTCGGGTCGATCGGTCTCATGGCCTTGGCACTCCGTCGCGGAGTGCCTCGCGTCGTCTTGTTTCGAATGATCCTGAACATCTTCGTGGACTTGCTTGCCGGCGCCGTGCCGATCGTGGGCGACATCTTCGATCTCGCATACAAATCGAACCGGCGAAATCTCGAGCTGATCCGCAAGCACGAAACCCCTGAGTCGAAGCCGACGGGGTTGGACTACCTGATCGCCAGTCTCGGCGTGAGCGTCGCCATACTCAGCATCATCGTACCCCTGGTTGCCGTGTTTTACTTCGGGCTCAACTACGGGCCTGAGCTTCTCGAGCATCTTCGGCTTCGATGACGCGCTCCTGCGCTTCGCGAAGCTCTCGCTCCAGGTGCCGAATCCGACGTTGGAGCGAGCGCACGTCGCGCTGCGTGGCCAGGTTGAGCACGCTGGCCATGTGTTGCAGGCGTTGATCCATCGCCCCTTCGACACGCCCACGGAGACGAAAGGCCTTGACCACGGCCTGTTGAACCTTCGCGTTCTGCATCAACTTCGCAACCCGGGGGTCTTGAAGGAGCTTGAAAAGGCGGTCTTTGAGTGCAGTCATCGTCGTGGCGGCGAGCTAACGATGCGCTCCCGGGACTGTCAAGCGGAGTGGTCTCAGGTGCCCGTTTCGAGGTCTCGTGCGAGATAGGCCAAGATGACTTCGTCGAGCGTCTTCTCACTCAGCACGTCGTGCCCAAACGGAGCCGCGGGCGCGCGTGAGATCCGCTGGCCCGATGCGCTGTTCGGACGCAGCTGCTCGTATTGCGGTGAGCCTTCGACCAGGAGCGCTGCGGCGTGGTCCAGCACCTCGGTGCTCACGTCGGAAGTCGGCGCGTCCCCCTGGGGGCCGCCGCTGTCGGTTTTCGCGGAGTCCCTTTCGTCGTACACACCGTCGCGTAGCCCGATGAACACCCGCTTGTGTTGTTCGCGCATCAGCTGCTTCACGACTTCGGTGAGCCCTTCGGACCCAATGTGTTCTTCGTATGAAGTCTTCTCCGAAGCGACGATACGACCGCCGTCAGCGAAAAGCTGGGTGATGACGTGCGGCCGCTTCACACCCGAATCTTCGGTTTGAATGTGATACAGCTTTCCCTTATGGCGCACGTTCGTGTTGTAACC
>JABDJF010000732.1 GCA_013002645.1 Myxococcales bacterium | reverse complement strand
CGGCGAGTGAAACGAAATACCAATCATCGACGTCCGCACTGCCGTCAATGGACCCGAGGTATCCACCCAAAACACCTGGGTTGCCCAACGGCTGCACATCGGCTTCACCGACGAAGTTGTTGTCCTGCCGCGGGTTATTGGGATCGTTGGTGTCTCCGTCGACGAACGCGAATGTGGGTGTTGCGATGCTGCCCTGAATGCTGAGGTTGCCAACCGCACCCCCGGTCCCCCCCGCGAAGCCGCCCGAACCGCCGCCGTTGACACCGTCGCCACCACAGGCGGCCATCAGAACCGAGAAGCACAGGAAGAGCATCAAGCGCAACTCGGTCATTTCTCTACGCTCCATCGTTGCACCTTTCTCGCTCGAAACTCACGGGGTTGGTCGTATTTCATCGCGCGCCTTGGAGGTTGAGGCTTCCTCGAGGCACCGCTGAAGCTGCGCTGTTTCTGTCCATGCACACCGGCCATCTTCCTGAAGCGTGCACTCGGCTTGGTCGTAGCAAGCGAAACGCGCTTGCCATTGGCAAGCCGTCACCACCTTCTCGGCATCCGCACCAATGCAAAGCTCACCCGAGCAGCCCGCTCGTTGGCATGGCGGCGCCCCAGACATTTGTTTGGGCGATTCGCTAGCCTGCGATGTCGCTGTGCCAGCAGATTCGACCGGAGGTTCGTTGGCGTTCTTGGTAGCGCAACCGACAACGAATCCGAGTGCGACGACGAGAACCCACGTTTGCCTTGTCAAAGGGGACCTCCACGCGTTGATGACAGTCTGACGAAGTCTTTGGGTACGCGTTGCGACGATCTTCTGCAAGCCTAAATCTGACCTTTGGCTCGAGCGCGAGTTTCGAAGACAAATCGGTGCCGGGATCACTCCTAAGCAAGCCCGTCACGTCGCCGACACTGTTGATGGAAACATCGACGAATTCGTGCAGGCATTCGCAAATCTTCGCGACTCCAACCGGCCCTGGAATAGAGTGACCGGGGAGATATGACGATCACCATGCTGTACGTCTTCGTGCCGGGTGCGCTCTGGGGGTTCTTGGCCATGCCCTGGTATGGCTGGACTGCGCTCGCCGGCGTCTGTCTTGGCGCGCTCCTCTATTTCTCGCCGCGACGTGCGTCGCCTGGCTCTTCGCCGGGATTGCGGCGATCGCATACATTTCTGCGGCTCGGTAGGGTCGGCGAGCTCGCGCAGCTCGGTCCGCACGGCGTCTCGCTTTCCATCCCGTTCACGGTCTTGGCGGACTGGGTGTACGGGATGATGGAGATGGTGGGGCACCGAAGAATGGCGCTCTCATGTAGGGCTGCTCGACGCGAGACCCGCGCGTCACGACGAAAACTTCAGCGTACGCACCCAGTCGATCGTCTGGGCCAGGCCGTCTTCCTTCGAAACGACGGGGGCGTAGCCGAGGTCGCGTTCGGCGTTCGCGTTGGAGAAAAAGAAGTCCTTCACGAGGATGTGGTAGTGGAAGCGGTGGAAGGGGACGTCGGCTCCGCTGATCCGATGCACGAGCTCCATGGCCTGCGCGAGCAGGAGTACGACGGGGCCGGGCAAGCGAACGCGAGGCATGGTGATGCCGCAGGCGTCGGCGAACGGACGAAGGAACTCGAAGTAGTTCGGGGCGTGTCCCTCGCCTGTAAAGTAGGCACGACCGCCAACCCGATCGCGCGTTTCCGGATCGTGAAGCTTCGAGGCAGCCAGCAGGTGCGCGTGCGCGACGTTGTCGACGTGGACGACGTCGAATCGCGCCGATCCGTTGCCGAGCAAGAAGGGCACGCGCCGCTCCGCAAAGGCTTCTAGGCTCTCGATCATCGCATGGGGATCCTCGGGGCCGTAGATGTGCACCGGCCGAATCGTGCACGTGCGGAGCCCCCTCTCTCCGTCGGCCCCGCGCACCGCACGCTCGCCCTCGATTTTCGTTCGCACGTACTCGTGAAGCGGTTTGGACGGGTATGGGAGCGACTCGTCGCCACCGGCGACGGGCGTTTCGGAAAAAACCACGTCCTCGGTGCTCGTGTACACGAGGAAAGGGATGCCGAGCTCCTGGCAGACCTCGATGACGTTGCGCGTTCCGCCAACGTTGATTTCCTCGATGGCAGAGTTCTTCTTGAGGCCTACATCGACGAGCGATGCGAGATGAAAGACGGTGTGCGCGCCGCGAAGAGCAGCCCGGAGGTCGTCCTTGGAACGGATGTCGCCGATCATAGACGAGATGCCGATGCCACGTGTTTCGCGCTCCCGCTTCGATTGCGGGTCTTCGGAATAGGTGTCGCGATCCAAAACGTGCACATGATCGAATCGTGGCCATTGTGGCGGCGGCGCGAAGGAGCCGTCCCCTCCCCCGAGCATCGCAACGAGGCGTTTGCCGAGGAAGCCTGCTCCTCCGATCACCACCGCCTTGCGATGACCGTTCGAAGCTGCGTCGCCGCTCTCGTCGTTCCGCTCGTCCATGGGCGTGGAATCTAGCAGACGCGGAGCGCGGCTAGAACACGAGGCCGCCTGATCGCGCATCCCATTGGAGGCGTCGCGCGGAGTACAAACTGCGGATCTCGCGTTTGAGATTGCGTCTTCGCTTGTTGGACACGCCGAGGATGATGCCCGAGGTGATCGCGCCGATTGCGGCGACGACGGCCATGCTGACGCCGATTGGAAACAGTATATCGCCCGTGTTGTTGCATAGGAGGTCGAGATCTCCGTTGGGGCGGGTGATCGATTGACATTGGGACGCGCCGACCGCGATGAAAACCGCGCCCACCCCGGCGGTCACACTCGTGGCGATCAGGGCGTTGCGCGAGCGTTTGCTGCGGGCATCGAAATCCTCGAGGTCTTCCCGCAACCAGGCTTCGCGAGCCGCCAACGACGTCGGCGTGTTGGTCGTTGTCGGCGTGTTCGTGGTAATCGATGCATTGCCGTCGGCACCTTCGAGCGTGGGCTGCGCAAGTGCGAATACCGGAGCCGTTGTTGCGGCGGCGACAAGGAGAGAAAGTAGCGTTCGACGCATGCCACGTAGCTTAGTGTCGACGCCAGGTATCATCAATCGGCGTCGACTAGCCCCGGCAGCGACGTCATGCTCCCAAATCCCAAAAGAAGGGTTTTGGGCGATCGCACAATCCCCTGCAAGACGAGGGGAATGCTCAACCCCAACAACCACTTGGCCGCATCGTCATGTTTAAGATTCGTCACTTCGCATCACGCGATTTCAGATCTCGTGGTCAACATTTCGTCAACGAGGCGCTAGCTCGGCAACTCGGGGCGTCGTCGGTCGACCCAAACGCGTTCCAAGGCTTGAGCTCGCATGCCGTACGGCGGGAATCGGCCTCTCAGACCGGTAACGCGCGTTCGAATCTCGTTGGGGTCACCATGACAATGCCCGGTTCCCGCGGAGGGTTGATTGAAACGCGCCAGAAACTAGGCGACCGTAACTAGGATCGTGGCCACGTAGCCCGACGAGGCGTCTCCCGTGACCTGGGCTAGAGGCGCAGGGCTCGCTGTCGCGATGCCGTCGCTCAGATTCGGAGTGTCTTTCTGCCCGCGAGCAGCGTAGGGGGACACCGCGTAGACTTCCGAAGTCACAACTTCCGGAAAGTAGATCTGCGAAGTTGCCTCCATGGAGCTCGACGTATGCACCTTGAAGTGAACGTGTGTCGTCCGCCCGGGGTACCAACCGGGGTAGATGGTCTCGAACTCCGCCAGGCCCCCGGCGTCTGTCACCTGCGTCCCGCGGAGAAACGCCTGCCCGCTCGTGTCGAGTCCGCCAAGCTGTCCCGGAAAACCGGAGTACACGCCGTCAGCATCGCAGTGCCACACGTCCACCGCCAGATCCCTGAGCGGCGAACAGTCTGTAGCCTCCACCCGCACCTGCATGCGTAGCGCCGCTCCGTCCTTGCCCTCTGTGATGTCGCGGCGAAGCGAGTTGAGGTCGAGGTAAAAGGGTCCCTCGGCCTGCTCCGGGTACAAAGTGCAGCGGTTCATTCCGTCGGTGTCCGCAGCACCGCCCGTGCCTCCCGCACCGTCAGATCCGCCGGTTGACCCGCTGCCGCCGTCGGTCCCGCATCCGCTCACTCCCGCCACCGA
>JABDJF010000711.1 GCA_013002645.1 Myxococcales bacterium | reverse complement strand
GGATTGCGACCGATCTCGTCAACAAGAATGCCGTGCGGGGCATGCTGCAGTCACACACCGATTGGAACCGCGCGAACGAAGGGCGAACGAAATTGCGCTGGCAATGCCACGCGCTCTTCCAAGACATCGATGTCCTGCTCACCCCAGTCGTCCCGGTCGCGGCCTTTCCCCATCAAACCGGAGGCAATCACCTGTCGAGAACGCTCACGGTCAACGGAGAGAAACGCCCGTACATGGATCACACGTGTTGGGTGGCGCTCGCGAGCGCCGCGTTCTTGCCGGCGACGAGCGCCCCCGTAGGCGTCACCCCGGAGGGCCTCCCGGTCAACATCCAAATCATAGGCCCGTTCCTGGGTGATAAAACGACGATTCGGTTCGCGGAGCTGCTGGCGAAAGTGCGAGGCGGCTTCCACCCCCCACCATCTCTCCCCCACTGACCCCCCGTAAAGCGACTCCGTCGCCACGGGGCTTCGCTGTCTCTAGCCCCTTGGCGACGGACTCGCGCTTCGGGGGCACCAAGCCCCGTGGGCGATGCGGAGCATCGACTTTACGGGGTGGCACTGCAGCTCCCCCTGCCCTATGACCCCCGAATGACCAACCTCCCCCGCCCGCGCGACCGCTCCCGCGACTTCGACATCGTTCTCTGGGGCGCCACCGGCTTCACCGGGCGCCTCGTCGCCGACTACCTCGTCCGCAACTATGTTGGCGGCGATACTGGACTGCGGCTTGCGCTCGCGGGTCGCAACAAAGAGAAGCTCGAAGGAATCGCCAACGAGATTGGGGCGTCGGAGCTTCCGATCTTGGTCGGCGACAGCTTCGACGTGGAATCGCTCGATGCCATCACTTCGAAAACCGAGGTCCTCATCAGTACGGTGGGGCCTTACGCGAAGTACGGCGCCGAGATCGTCGCGTCCTGCGTACGCAACGGGACCGACTACTGCGACCTGACGGGCGAAACCCATTTCGTCCGCGCGATGATCGATGCCCACCACGAGGAAGCGCAAAAGACGGGCGCCCGGATCGTGCACTGCTGCGGCTACGACTCGATTCCATCGGACCTGGGTACCCTCATGGTGCAAGAAGCCTTCAAAGCGAGACACGGCAGGTACGCAACCCAGGTCAAGATGGCCGCGGTCGACATGCGGGGCGCGTTCAGCGGCGGCACGATCGCCAGCATGATGAACATCGTCGACGAGATGAAGGAGAACCCGGGCCTGCGAAAGGTGCTCGGCAATCCCTATGCCCTCAATCCCAAGGGCTTGCGCGGCCCCGACAAAGGCGATCAGGCCGGCGCACGCTTCGATAAGAACTTCAATATGTGGACGGGACCGTTCATCATGGCGGCGATCAACACGCGCATCGTCCGGAGAAGCCACGCGCTCATGGGCCAGCCCTGGGGACAGGAGTTTCGCTACTCCGAGGTCATGGGTACCGGCAAGGGTGCGAAAGGGTTGTCGGCTGCGGTCTCCGTCGCGGGCGGAATGGTCGCGTTCATGGCCTCTCTCGCAATTCCGTTCACGCGGCCGTTCGTCGAGAAGCGCCTGCCGTCTCCGGGCGAAGGGCCGGACGCCGAGGCTCGCGCCAAGGGCCGCTTCAAGACCGCGTTCGTGGCACTGGGCGATGGCGATTCGCTGCGTGGCGTCGTGTCGGACCAACGCGACCCGGGCTACGGCTCGACCGCCGTCATGCTCTCGGAGGCCGCACTTTGTCTTGCACTACAGGGCCAGGAGCTCGAGACCGAAGGTGGCATTCTGACGCCCGCTGCTGCCATGGGCATGCCGCTCGTCGAACGTCTTCGCGCCGCGGGCTTGAAGTTCGAAGTCGAGAGCTAGGTCTCAACTCCTTCGCGGTTGCGCGCGACCCCGAAATGGACGTATGACTCCTGCCCTAGGAGCCAACTCGATGCGAAAACTAGGCATAGCGCTTGCGGTCTTGGTCGCCCTGCTTTTCGCAGGCACGCTCTACTATTTCATGCCGCGAGCAACCAAGGTCCTGATCACGGGAACCGAGGTCAAACGGATGGACACCAAGGACTCGGCAACCGGTGATCACCGAAGCCGCGACGTTCGATTCATCTACGCGAAAGATCGAACGACGCAGGAGGCACGCGTCTTTCGGAACGAGGACAATGGCTGGTACCTCAAATGGGACGCGGGGGACATCGCGGCGGAAGCCTCGAAGCTTGCAAAGAACGAAGTCGATGAAACCGCGTTGCTCACCTACTACGGGATACGCATCCCCATTCTGGACTCGTACCCCAACGTCCTTACGTTGAAGGAAGTCAGCCCGGACTACGTGTACATCCCGTGGTTCAACATGGTCGTTCTGGTGCTTCTGCTCATCGTTTTCATCTGGGCGGGCGTGAAGGTCCGACGGCTGTTTGGTGCGGCCAAGGCCAAAATCAGCAAGAAGCCCGAAGGCTCATAGGTCGAAACGCTGGCAGTAGCCGGCCAGACGCTCACGAATCTCGTCTGCGCTGAGCCCGAAGCCCTCCGGGCTGTGAACGTGGATGCTCCGAGCCTTTTGATCCTCCGCGTCGATCATTGCCTCCATTGCCGCGCGAGCGGGCTCGCTCAACTCCATCCCGAGGTCTCGATACGCCTGCGCCATCGTGCCGATTGGATCGCGTCTCACGTCGACGTGCCGCATGTGCGCCACTCTCCCTGACGGTAGAGCATCGACCTTCTCTAGTGCGGCCTCGAGCGAAGCCGGGATGTAGCTGTGAAGAAGCTCCGGCCCGAGCGCGTGCGGGGCGACGTCGTCGCTGAAGAGCGCGCGGGTATAGGCGTAGAGGCTGCAGAGCGAGCTCATCGTCGTCGCCGGGTCGCGATGCGTGAACACGAATCGTGCCTTCGGAAAGAGCTCGAGAATGGTGTCGACGAACACCGAATGGGTTGGGTCTTTGAGCGCAAAGCGGGCTCCGTGCGGCCGGTAGTGCTGAATGAGCTGTAGCTGCTGCCGGTACTGGCCGTACGCGATGCGCGGATCCTCGCCGCCAAGCCATTCGATGTAGCCCGGGACACGGTATTGCACGTTGTACTGCAGCGTCCGGAAGA
>JABDJF010000692.1 GCA_013002645.1 Myxococcales bacterium | reverse complement strand
GGTGGAGACCTAGGGGTGTTCACCCGCGAACGCATGCTCCCCGCGTTTTCGGACGCGGCGTTTTCGCTGGATCCCGGTGAGATTTCGCAACCAGTCGAGACGATGTTCGGCATCCATGTCATTCGGGTGGATGCGCGGGAGGTCCCTGCCTTCGAGGACCTCAAAGAGAGCTTCCGCAACGCCATCATGAACGAACGTATTGCGCGAGCCGAGTCGACCTACGTTTCGGGCATTGAGGAGCCTGCTGCAGTCACGATCGCCGAGGGTGCGCTCGACATCGCCCGCTCCATCGCAGACGACCCGGGCGCTTCCCTGCCCAGCCGAGCCACCAACAAACCGATGGTCGAGTACGTGGGTGGTGCGTTCACCGTGGGTGAGTTTCGCGAATTCATGCAGAACCAGTCGCCCGCCTACCGGGCCCAGGTAGCCGAAGCCACCGATGGGCAACTGGAGACCGCACTGCGCGGACTCACCCGGGGCAAACTGCTGGTTGAGCGCGCTCGCACCGAAGGACTCGAGCCGCCGGCCGCGACTATCGATTCTCTGCGTACCGCCACCCGGTCCGAAATTGCCGACGCAGCCCGTCGCTTGGGGGTCCTCGGCGAGGGCGCATCTGACGACCCCCAAACAACGATCCGCACCGCCCTCATCGAAATGCTGAAGGGCGAACGCGACGTGATTCCGTTGGGCCAGGTTGGCTTTGCGCTGAGCGAACGATTCGCATCGCGCATCAACGACGATGCTGTCGGTGAAGCCAGCCGCCGTATCGAAGAGGCCCGCACCCAAGTCCCCGTGGCTCCGCCGGCCATTCCGTCTGTCGAAGAACCGACCGACTCGACGCCATCTCCTTGAACATGACCAGAGCCATGCTTCGCTTCTCGTACCTGCGTCTCGTCCGCAACCCCGCTACGCAGCTCTCACTGGCAGTTGCGCTCGGGGTGCTTGGCATTCAGCCCCTCGCCGCGCAGAACCCCTTGGTCCCGCCGAGCTCCGGGGTCGAGACCGAAGAGTTGATCGACCGGGTGGTCGCGATCGCCGGGGATTCCGTGATCCTGCTCACGCAGGTGAGCGAACAGCTTGAACCTCTGATGGCCCAAGATCCGTCGCTGCGGACCGACGCGGCGCGGCTGCAGACGTTGCAAGCCCAGGTGATCCAGAATCTGATCGACCAATCCTTGGTGGTGCAGGCCGCTAGTCGCGACACAACGATCGTAGTAGACGAAGATCGTGTGGAGCAGATTGTGGATCAGGACATCGCACAACGCGCCCAGGCCATGGGCGGCGAAACCGCACTGATGACCGGGCTGCGGCAGCAGGGCTGGTCGATGCAACAGTACCGCGAGCTCCTAAAGCAGGACGCACGGCGCCAACAACTCCAACAGCAGTACATGCTGAAGGAGCAGCGGGGAATGAAGCCGATCCCCGTGACGGAAGAGGAAGTACAGGAGTTCTACGAAGAGAACAGCGCTCAATTCGGCAGCCGGCCAGCCACGGTCACTTTCCTACAAGTGGTGCTTCAACCGCAGCCCAGTGACTCGGCCGAGGCCGCCGCGTTGGCCGAGGCGGAACGCATCCTCGAGCTCGCGCTGGCGGGCGACGACTTCGCGGAGCTTGCAGAGCGCAATTCTGATGACCCGGGCAGCGTGCAACTGGGCGGAGACCTGGGCTGGTTCAGGAGAGGGTCTGGCTTCGTGCGTGAGTTCGAAGAGGCGGCGTTCGCCATTTCGAGTGGACAGATCACCGAGCCCGTTCGCACCCAATACGGCTACCACATCATCAAGGTCGAACGGGTCCGCGGACCCGAGCGGAAGGCCCGACACATTCTCATCGCGTTCGAGATTGGCGACCAGGAGCTGGCAAATGCTCGTTCCCTCGCCGAGGATCTCAAGACCCAAATCGACTCCGGTGCCGATGTTCAGGCGCTGCACCTCGAACATGGCGGCGAAGAGCTCCCCGACTCTCTTTCCGTAGCTATGGATCAGCTCAACGATCTGCCCCCGGGGTATGCGACCGCTCTGAGTGATGCATCCGCGGGGTCGGTGTTCGGGCCGATTCAGTTTGGTGAAGGGGCGCGGGCAAACGTGACGGTCGGCAAAGTTATCGAGGTCAGGGACGAAGGTACGTTCACATTTGCCGACCTCGAGCCCGTGATTCGGGAGCGCCTCGGGCGAGAGAAGGTCCTTCAAGAGTTGATTGGCCGACTTCGCGACCGATCCTACGTCGAAGTGCGCCCGTAGGGCATCACGCACCGTGACCCCAAAAACGCTTGTCATCACGGTAGGAGACCCTCGTGGCATCGGCCCCGAGATCGTCGAGTCGGCAGTGCTAATCTCTCGCGCCACAGATTGGGGCGACAACCTCGACCTCGTGGTGCTCGGCACGGATGAGCACGCCTCGCTGTTCAACGGGCCCCGCTTCGAATCGGTGGGCAGCTGCGATGGAAGCGAACGTTCGGCGGGACGCGTGAGCGTCCAGCAAATCGAACGAGCAACACAGCTATGCCTAGCAGGTGACGCGGTGGGGATCGTCACGGGGCCGGTGTCGAAGCCGGCGCTATGGGCTGCCGGGCGACGCGTACCGGGGCAAACAGAGCTGCTCGAAGGATTGGCGGCCCAGCCCGGCGACACGGCCATGCTCATGTGCGCCGAAACGACGTCACTAGGCGGCCCACTCCGGGTTGTGCTTGCCACTCGGCACGTGCCGCTCAAGCGCGTCCCGGCGGCGGTCACGACCGAACTCTTGATCGACCAAACACGGATCCTTTTCCTCGAACTACGGTCACGCTGGGGGATCGCCAGCCCTCGTATCGCGTTGTGTGCGCTCAACCCGCATGCATCCGACAACGGTCTGTTTGGGGACGAAGAGGCCCGCGTGTTCGAGCCGGCCGTCGAGAGGCTTCGCGGCGAAGGGTTGGAGGTCACCGGCCCTGTTCCGGCCGACACCGTTTTTGTCCGATCCGTGCGGGGCGAGTTCGATGCCGTCGTGGCGCCCTACCACGATGTCGGCATGGCGGCGTTCAAGACGGCCTCGTTTGGCGCCGGCGTCAACGTGACCCTGGGCCTACCGTTCATACGGACGTCGCCTGATCACGGGACCGCTTTCGACATCGCCGGCACGGGTCGTGCCGATCCGTCGTCTATGCTGGAGGCGATGCGTTTGGCGGCTCAAATCGCCGGCACCCGCGGTAGCTGACCAGTAGCTGGACCAGTACCTGGCCAGTTGCCAACCGCGGCCCGACGGCTTTTGACACCCCTCGGACGCAACGGTAGTGTCCGGCTTGCCTCTCGTGGCACTGAATGAGTCCCCCGGCTCGTGCAGTGCAAAACCGTTCACCCTCCACTGGATCCAAACCCCAGACTCGTGATCAGGCTAACCCGCGTCACGAAAGCGTACCCTCCTCGAGGC
>JABDJF010000678.1 GCA_013002645.1 Myxococcales bacterium | reverse complement strand
GTGATCAACCACTTCGTGACCTCGCAGCTCCGCTGGGCCTTCGGCTTCGACGAGGAGCCAATTGGGCTTTCGCAGAACGCTGGCGAAGACCTGCCGGAGGCCGTCTTCAGCTACGAAGAGTCGCTGTAGGAAGAGCCTCCTAGTCCCCCAGGCTCTGCAGGGTCAGCACCGGTACGCCGGCTTCCCGACTCGCGTCGAGGTCGATGCGAAAGCGCAGATGCCAACTCCGGTGCTCGTCCGGGTCGAGGAGGATCTGCGTGAGCAGCCAGTCGGCATCGCGGCGTTCGATTTGAACCTGGGCGCCGCTTCGGGCGTCGGGGCCGATTTGAATAGCGCCGTATTCGGCCCAGTACGGCGCCAACGCCTCGGCGAAGCGTTCGGCGGTCCAGTCATTTGTGTCGGAGGCTTCCGAAAGCGCTTCCTCAGCGCGCTCGTATTGCTTGAACGCGAGGAAGCGGACGATTTTCCAGACGGCATTTCGTACCATGGTCGTGAAGCCCCGCTCGTCCTTGGTGATGTCGACGGCTTGGTCTTCTTCGCGCTCGACCGGCATCTCCACGACCTCGCCCGGGGCCTGCAGCTGCTCCCATTCGTCGAGCAGGCTCGCATCGACCGAGCGAACGGTGAGGCCAAGCCAGTCGGACACATCGTATAGGGCGTCGGTCTTGGCCGATTCAGGCACTGTTTGGACGAAGCCTTTGTACGCGTCGGTCAGGTAGCGAAGCAAGACGCCTTCGGAACGTTGCAGGCCATACTCTTTGACGTATTCGACGAAGCTCATTCCGAGCTCGTACATGTCGCGCGCGATCGATTTCGGCCGAAGGACGTCGCTCCCGACCCAGCGATGATGCTCGGCGAAGACTTCGTAGGTCGCGTGAAGGAGGTCGGCTCTGGGTTTTGGATATTCAATCTTGTCGAGCTCGGCCATGCGCTCCTCGTACTCCATGCCGTCGGCCTTCATGGCCGCGAGCGCGCGCCCCTTGAGCGTGTCGGTTTGCCGGTAGAGCACGGCCCAAGGATCTTCGAGCGTCGCCTCGACCAAGGTGAGCACGTCGAGCGGGTAGACCGGGTCATCCCTGTCGAGGATGTCCACGGCTTCGACGACGTAGAGCGAGAGCGCCTGGTTCAGCGAGAAATCCGACTGAAAGTCTTCATGGACGCGCGGGCCTTCTCCGTTCAGCTCGATGACGCCTGCGTCGCGCAGCGACCGAATCAGGGCGATCGCGTGGCGCGCATGGTTGCGCTTCGATGTCGGCCCTTCATGACTGCGGCGAATCAGCTGACGGAGCGCCACGCAGCCGTTGTCTTCCCGCTCGAACAGGTTGAGGATCATCGCCGTGCTCACCCGGAAACGCGAGCGAAGCGGCTCGGGCGGCGACTCTTGAAGGCGCGTATACGTGTCTGCGTCCCAATGTGCGTATCCACGCTCCGGCGGCTGCCTCATCTTGAGCTTACGCACCTTCTTCGCGTCGCCGCCTGCCTTCGCGCGGAGCTTCTTGTTTTCAATCGCATGCTCTGGCGCCTGTGCAACGACGCTCCCCAGCGTATCGAAGCCTCGGCGCCCTGCGCGCCCCGCGATCTGCTTGAAGTCGCGAACGCTCAACACCTTGGTCTTCTCGCCGTCGTACTTGCAGAGCTTGGTGAAGAGCACCGTTCGGATGGGCACGTTCACGCCGACGCCGAGCGTGTCGGTGCCACAGATGATTCGGAGCTTACCCTCCTGGGCAAGTCGCTCGACCAGGCGTCGGTAGCGCGGAAGCATCCCAGCGTGGTGCACACCAACCCCATGGTGCAGGAACCTCTTGAGCTCTTTCCCGAACGGCGTGTCGAAACGAGTGCGGCTGAGTTCCTCTTTGACGGCGCGCTTCTCGTCCTTTGAGAGGAAGTCGATGCTCATGAAGCTCTGGGCCTGTTCGGTCGCGGCCCGCTGCGCAAAGTGCACCACGTAAATCGGACCTTTGCCCCCTTCGAGCAGCTCGACGACCGCGTTTTGCAAGGTCTCTTCGCTGTAGGTGAAGTCGAGCGGCACGGGGCGGTCGGTGCTTTTCACTAGGGTCGTCGTGACGCCGGTCAGCTCGGTGATCGCCTCTTCGAACTGGCGCGTCTCGCCAAGCGTTGCGCTCATCAGCAGGAACCGTGCGTGGGGTAGGGCGAGCAGGGGGATTTGCCAGGCCACACCGCGGTCGCGATCGGCGTAGTAGTGGAACTCGTCCATGACGACCCCGTCGACGTCGGCTCGCTCCCCTTCGCGAAGCGCAAGGTTGGCCAAAATCTCTGCCGTGCAGCAGATCACAGGCGCATCGCGATTCACCGCGGCATCCCCGGTCATCATGCCCACGCGCTGCGGCCCGAGCACTCGGCACAAATCGAAGAATTTCTCGCTCACCAGCGCTTTGATGGGCGCGGTGTAAAACGAACGTTCACCGAGCGCGACCGATCGAAAATGAGCCGCCAGCGCGACGAGCGACTTTCCGGACCCGGTTGGTGTGTTCAGGATTACGTTGTTTCCGACGAAGAGCTCCATCACCGCTTCTTCCTGCGCTGGGTAGAGCTCGAGGCCCTGGTCGGTCGCGTAGTCCAAGAAGCGCGTGAGCAGCGTGTCGCCGTCGACGTGCTTGCCGAGGTCGTCGAGGTAGCGGTCGAGTGTGCTCACGCGTGCTCGCCGAGCGAGGCATCAAAATAGACGGCCTCGATCTTGTGTCCGTCGAGATCGCGCGCAAAGGCGCCGTAGTAACCCGGGCTGTATTGCGGCCGGGGCCCTGGCGGCCCGTCGTCGGTCGCACCCGCGGCCACTGCGGCTTCGTAAAAGGCATGCACGGCCTCTTTGCTCTCCGCGACAAAGCAGATGTGTGTACC
>JABDJF010000677.1 GCA_013002645.1 Myxococcales bacterium | reverse complement strand
ACGTCGCGCCGTGCCAGTAACGAGCGCGTGGCACTGTGCCGCATGCGGTCGACCTTGTCGTTGACGATCGCGTCCTTCTCGATGTAGGTGTCGCTCGACGGGATGTACGCTTCGGGCTGGTAATAGTCGTAGTAGCTGACGAAATACTCGACTGCGTTGTTCGGAAAGAGCTCGCGCATCTCGCTGTAGAGCTGCGCGGCCAGGGTCTTGTTGGGGGCGATGATCAGGGTCGGTCGCTTCGTGGTGTCGATGACGTTCGCGATCGAAAAAGTCTTGCCGCTTCCCGTGATCCCGAGCAGCACCTGGTGGCGCTCACCCCGTGAAAGACCCTCCAAAAGCGCCGAAATGGCTGCCGGCTGGTCCCCTTTGGGGCTCAAATCGGTGACTAGCTCGAGCTCCCGCGCCATCGCCGAAGGCTATCACCCCTTGAAAACACGGGCAGGCTCCTTAATGAGGGAATCATGGATCTCGCTCGATTCCTCGATGTCACGACAGCGACGGCCGCAAGTGCGGCGCGCCCAAACTTTGGCAACGTCCACCACGAGCGTCTCAAGTCCCCTGCGCGGCCGCTCGAGCTCTACGAGTTCGAGGTCTGTCCGTATTGCCGGATCGCGCGCGAAGCTTTGTCGGCGCTGAGCCTCGACCCGGTCGTCTATCCCTGTCCGAAAGGTGGCAAGCTGTTCCGGGAGAAGGTCAAACGGGAGGGCGGTCGTTACCAGTTTCCATATTTGGTTGACCCCAACACCGGGGTTTCGTTGTACGAATCGGCCGACATCGTCGAATACCTCTTCCGCGAATACGGTGGAGGCAACCCCCCGTGGTTTCTGAGTCAGCGCGCCTTTGCGGTCGCGACCTCGATGATCGCTTCGGCGTTTCGTCCCAATCGCGGCCGACATGCGGTCCGCTCGCGACAGCCCGAACATCTGCTCGAGCTCTACTCCTACGAGGGTTCGCCATTTTGCCGAATCGCTCGCGAGGCCCTCTGCGAGCTGGAGCTGCCCTACCGATTACACAATGTGCCGCGTAATAGCCCGGATCGCGGCGATTATCTCTCGATCTCGGGCAAGATGCAGGTGCCCTATCTGCGCGATCCCAACACCGGCGCGCAGATGTTCGAATCCGCCGAGATCCGAAGCTACTTATACGCGACCTACGCCGACGGCGGCGCGGCGGGCTAGCTGTTCTTCTTGGCGAAGGCCTTGGCGAAGTCGACGAACTTCTGGACGTTCGAAGGCTCCATGGCGTTGTAGATCGAGGTGCGGATGCCACCCACCGAGCGGTGGCCCTTGATGCCTACCATGCCCGCTTCCGCGGCCTCGGCGATCAGCTTCTTTTCGAGGTCTTCGGTCGGGAGCCGGAAGACCGGGTTCATCATCGATCGTGATTCGACCTCGACGGGGCAGCGGAAGAACTCCGGGTTCTCGTCGACCATGCCGTAGACGTAGCCAGCCTTTTCCCGGTTGCGCTTCTCCATCGCGGGCGCGCCGCCCTGGTCCCGCACCCAGCGGAGCACATTGCGGACCATGTAGACCGCGAAGGTCGGAATGGTGTTCTGCAGCGAGTCACCGTCGAGAATCGTTTTGTACCGAAAGATCTTCGGGATGCTGCTCGGGCTCCGCTCCGCCAAGTCTTTGCGGAAGATCAATACGGTGACGCCCGCAGGGCCGAGATTCTTCTGGGCCCCCGCATAGATCAGGCCGAACTTCGAGACGTCGATCGGACGCCAGAGAATATCGCTCGACATGTCGGCGACCAGCGGAACGTCGCCGGTGTCGGGGTATTGTTGGAACTGCGTTCCCATGATCGTGTTGTTGCTCGTGAAGTGCGCGTAGGCCGCGCCGGTGTCGAGCTCGAGCTCGGCCTGTTTCGGAACGCGCGTGTATTTCCCGTCGACCTTGCCGCTGCCCGCTTCGCGCGCCGCGCCCAAGATCGAGGCTTCGGCCATGGCCTTGTCGCTCCACGCACCGGTGTTGATGTAGTCGGCCGATTGACCATCCCCGCGCAGGTTCATCGGCACCAGGGCGAACTGCGCCGTGGCACCACCTTGCATGAAGAGGATCTCGTGCGTGTCCGGGATGTTCATCAGCTCTCGAAAGAGCGACTTGGCCTCTTCGTGGACCTTCGCATACGCGGCACCGCGGTGGCTGTGCTCGATGAGAGACATCCCCGTGCCCTCGTGATCGAGGAGCTCGTTGTGGGCATACTCGAGGGCCGGAAGCGGAAGGGTCGCTGGCCCCGCACTGAAGTTGATTACGCGAGTCATAGGCGCGGGAGCCTAGCCGTGGTCGCGGGCAGCGCAACTCGTTGGGGCCTCGCTC
>JABDJF010000649.1 GCA_013002645.1 Myxococcales bacterium | reverse complement strand
CGCCGGCGACGTCTGTCCGAACCTCCGGCCAGAAGTGTTGAATGTTGTCGGACAAGTAAATCACGGCTTCGGGAGCGGTCTCAAATCGCTCGAAGAATCTGAAGCTGTACGCGGCAAACTGGGTCGCGAATGAATCGAACTCCCCGCCAAGCACTTTCTCGAGGGCGGAGTGGAGCCACCGGTAGCAAAAGACGAACAACTCCCGGGCCAATGCATCCTTGCTCTCGTAGTGTTTGTAGAGCGCTGGGTTTGAAAGCTCCGCCGCCGAGCCGATGTCGCGGATGCTAGTCTCACAGAGGCCTTTTTCAGTGAACAAGCGAAGGGCCGCATGCAGAATGCGCTGTTTGCCTGCCGCGGCACCTGGTGCGAGCTGTATGCTGGCCTTGGTCATCGTTGGGCCTCCTCGGCTAGTTCGATCGAAAGTTAGCAAACGCTAACTCTCCTGTCAAGCACTTCTTTTCCATGCGCTTCTGGCTGATTGCAGTGCACCGGCTGAGGCGTATTCTGTAACTGCGGTGATTCACTTCTGGCAGCGTTTTCCGGGCTTTCACGACGTCAACTCGCTCGACAATCGCGATCCGAAGGTGCTCGAGCGCTTTGCGGACATCGCTGGGCCGATTCTGTGGAAGTGGTTCAGGCCACGCGTCCGCGGACTCGACGGAATCCCCGAAGGCGGCGCGCTCTACGTGTGCAACCACAACGGTGGGTTCATGACGCCGGACACCTGGATCTTCGCAGTCGCCCTGACCCGCGAGCGCGGAACCGACGATGTCCCTTACGCGCTCGCGCATCAGGTCGTCATGGAGGCGCCTCTCACGAACCAGCTGCTGCCAGCGATGGGCGCGATTGCGGCCAACCCGGAGAACGCGCACCGCGTCTTTGCGGCAGGTCGCAAAGTGCTCGTCTATCCGGGCGGTGATCTCGATGCGTTTCGCCCGTCTCGCGACCGGGGTCGCGTCGTCTTCGGTCCGCGGCGTGGCTACGTTCGGCTGGCGCTCCGCGAGGGCGTCCCGATCATTCCGGTCGTCTCGGCGGGGTCGCACGACGTCTGGTGGGTCGTCAGCGACGGGCGATGGCTGTCGCGTCTCCTGCGCACACATCGATTCCTTCGTACCGACGTGCTCCCGATCACGGTGTCGGTGCCTTGGGGGCTGACCGTCGGGGCGCCGCCCTTTGTTCCACTGCCCGTCCCTATCTTCATCGAAGTCCTCGAGCCAATCCACTTCGAACGCTCAGGTCCCGAGGCTGCGAGCGACGCGACCTACGTGGAGCAATGCCATCAGCGGGTGCTCGACGCGATGCAGCTCACACTCGACCGGCTCATGGAGGAGCGGCGCCTCATCCGGCAGCAGCGAGTCGGCGCTGGGTTGAATCGCGCCATTCAAATCCTCTCCCGGGCGCCTCGTGACTGACGAGCGTTCGATCGATCAGTCCCGCCGAGAGTACGCCCGCGGCCCTCTCGAGCTAGAGCAGCTCGACAAAGACGCGATCGTGCAGTTTCAGCAATGGTTCGAAGAAGCCTGTGAACGCGTCGACCTCGAACCCAATGCCATGACGCTGGCGACCGTGGGCGGCGACGGGGCCCCGGCGGTTCGCACGGTGCTGCTGAAGTTCTTCGACCGCGAAGGCTTCGTGTTTTTCACCAATCTCGAGAGCCGCAAGGCGCGCCACATCGCGCGAAACGAGCGGGTGGCGTTGCTCTTCTGGTGGCCTGATCTGGAAAGGCAGATCGAAATCAACGGAGTCGCCGAGCGCATCTCGAGCGTCGAAGCCGCGAAGTACTTCGTGACTCGCCCGCGAGGCAGCCAAATCGGCGCCTGGGTATCTCAGCAATCCCAGGTCCTGACTTCACGCAAGGCGCTCGAAATGAAGCTAGAAGAAATGAAACGTAAGTTCCTCAACCAGGACGTGCCGCTTCCGTCGTTCTGGGGAGGCTACCGAGTGGTGCCGCGCAGCATCGAGTTTTGGCAGGGCCAGCCCAATCGCCTTCACGATCGGTTTCAGTACGTCCGCGAAGGCGAAGGCTGGCGCGTCGTACGGCTAGCACCATGAGCGCGAGCGAGCGGGACCGCTAAGCTGCGACCCGCCCGCTCGTCTTTTCTCGCGAGTTACAGATCGAGGTTGCAGCTCGTCTCCGCCCAGCGGCCAACGAAGTGACCACCGGTCTCCGGGCCCGGGATACCCTCACGGTAGACGCCACCGAGGACGCCGCGGTCACCCGAGCGGTGCAGCCATCGACCGCCGAAGTGGCCATCGCCGTACTCCCCGCGGAAGATGCCTTTGAACTCACCTTCGAGGTTGATGAACTTCCCAAAGAAGACCTGCTCGCCGTTCTCCCGCTGGCCGTAGATGCCCCGAATATGGCCGACTGGCTCTCCTTCATCGCCCATGACGCGGCCGATGAAGCGACCACGATCTTCTTCGACCTTGTGCCAACGACCGGCGAGGAAGCCGCGTTCACAGACGTCGATCGGACGAGCCATCGCGGCGGCCACCATTCGATTGCCGGCGTCATCGATGAGCAGCTCGACGCGGCCATCGAGCAGGTCTCGGACGGGCACGCGAACAATCGTTTGCGGTTGTTCGGGCACTTGGTCACGGGCGTCGGCCGCCGGATCGAGGCGCGGCGGCTCGTCGTCGCGCGGCAACGGGCTCACGTAGGAGAAGACCAGCGGCTCGTCACTCTCCGGCTCCGGGTCGATGATCGTCAGGATCATCCCGTCGTGATGGGGCAGCGTGACCGATGTGAACGGGACGTGTTGACGATCGGTGCGGGGGAGCAACTGGTCGGTGCGCTCTTCGAATTTGATCACGCGGCGAACGACCATCGCGCCACGGTTGACGTGAAACACACCGCTCCAGTTTCTCGCCGTCTCGTTCTCGGGGTTCCCCGGTATTTGGCCCCACTCCACGATGAGATTGACCTGCACCGCGTCGGGCCGCTCGCGCATGCTCGCAACCTCCGGGTCGTCGGCGGTCTCGTCGTCCGCGTCCTCGTATTCGGCAATCTCATCGAATGCCTCGCGTTCGCCAAAAGCGGGCGCTTCGTCCTCCATGGTGAGCCCGCCGTTGTCCTGTTCGAGCGCTTCTGCGATGGCGCCGCCCTCGGCGTTGGGCTCCGCGGTGTCGCCGCAGCCCCATGCGAGCAACAGACCCGCGGCTAAGAAAGTAATGGTGTTCTTGTGCATTGAGTAACCTCCTAGCCCGGACTTCTGCATGGCCCGTGCCAACGTCGTCACGTCGAGAAACACGGGGTTTCGTGCGCCGTCAGGCCCGCGCTGAGTGCGCGCTGTCTCATCTCGAAGCGGGTCGATGAGTACGGAGAGTCTCAGCGGTATTTTTTCAGGAGCCGCTTGAAATACATGCGATCGATGCCGGCAGCCGCAGCCGCGCGGGAGAAGTTGCCACCGTGTCGGACCAAAAGGCCCTCGAGGTATGCACGCTCGAAGTCTGCAATGAGGTCACGCTTCTGCTCGGCAAACGGACGATCCAAGTCCGGCTCGGAGCCACTTCGCGAGGCGCGGCGCGCGCCAGTTTCGGAACCTGGAAGTTCGAAGGCCAAGGAGGACGGCTCACTCAACGCAAGCGTGCGTTCGATGACGTTTCGGAGCTGACGCACATTGCCCGGCCATGGATGGAGCTCCAGTCGCTTCCAGTTCTCTTCGTCGATCCCAGACAGCACGTCGGCCGCGCGCGGCCCATCCCCTTTAAACGCCTTTCGCACGAAGTCCGCCGCGAGCGCCCGAACATCGTCGCGCCGGTCTCGAAGAGGCGGCAGGGTCAATTGCACGACGGCCAGACGGTAGAAGAGATCTTCACGAAAGGCCCCCCGGTTCACCTCGACCGAAAGGTCCCTGTTTGTCGCGGCGATGACGCGCAAGTCGAGCGAAATGGTCTCTCGCCCGCCGAGCCGGCGAACCTCTCGCTGATCGAGCGCCCTCAATAGCTTGGGCTGTAGCTCGATCGGCAACTCGCCAACCTCATCGATGAACAGGGTCCCGCCGTTGGCCTCTTCGAGCAGACCCGCTCGCCTCGCGTTCGCGCCGGTAAACGCGCCTTTTTCGTGCCCAAAGACTTCACTCTCGAGCAGGTTGGCCGGAACCGCGCCGCAATCGAGCACGACGAAGGGCGCCTGGGCACGGGGGCTTCGCTCGTGCAGCGCATGCGCGACGAGCTCTTTGCCGGTACCGGTTTCGCCCTCGATGAGGACGGTGACGTCGGTGGGCGCCGCGCGATCGATGACGGCGTAAAGCTCCCGCATGGGCAGGCTCGACCCGACGAGCGGCCCGAAACCATCGGAGAGCGTCGCCGGGATGTCGATCTCGTCGTCCAAGACCGAGAATCGGAGCTCCGTGCTCCCCGCTCGGATCGTGCATCCAGACGGAAGGTACAACTCGACGACTCGATAACCGTCCACCCAGGTCCCGTTGCGGCTATCGAGGTCTCGAATTCGGTAGCCGACGTCGTCGACGGTAATCTCGAAGTGGATTCGGCTGACTGCGGTGTCGTCGAGCACGAGCTCGTTGCCCGGTCGGGAACCCGCTCGAACGAGCTGCGATTGGAAGTCGTGCGCTGGGCCATCTGCCGATTTCAATCGATAGCGTCGAATCTTGCGTCTCGGCTTGTCGTCGACCATCAAGGTGCGGGTCGCGCGAGTGGTCATGGATTCCCCCGGAGGTCCACGCTGAGCCGTTTGTTCTCCCCTGGGTCGACATCGATTTCAAAACGGCGCTCGAGCCCGGCCTCGGGGTTCTGAAGGACGACCTGATGGCGACCCGGCTCGATGCGATGGCTGCGAAGCGGTGTGGTCCTGATGCGGTTGCCGTCGATGATCACATACGACCAAGGATCGGAGTTGACCGAGACGTACGCGGGCTCTGGCGG
>JABDJF010000641.1 GCA_013002645.1 Myxococcales bacterium | reverse complement strand
CAGCGAGTGAGGGCGCGTGCAGTTTTGTTGGCAGACAAAACTCCACCTTGCCGCAGCTGTGCAACGCCATTCGTCGCACTTCCGCGAAAACCACTGTAACCGGCGGAGAGTCCCTGCAAGCGGTTGTAGACAAGAAATATTTCACACACTTCGCCGCAATCTCCTGCAATTCAAGCGCACCTGGTTTCCGCGCGTCTCTCAAAATCTCACTCGCTCTCCTCGGATTCCCTTCAGTCGCAGCAACCTGCATCCGATTGCAGCCGATCGCGCCAAGCCCCGACCGGGGGGAGGGAAATAGTTCTCGATTCAAGAATACTTTTGGTCCGCAAAACCAATAACAAGGGTATGAGCGACGAAAACCGCAGCGGCCGAATGACCTCTATCCCTCCTGAGAATGAGGCCTATGCCTCGTTCTTGAAACGCATCGACGAGATTTCCGAGTGGCTTCGATCGGGCTACTCGGTGAAAGGCGTTTGGATCGCGTGCACACGGAGCACACCCGCCTTTTCCGGTTCCTACCACACGTTCTGGAGGTACTGCCGATTACACGACCTTCGTGTCCGTCGCGGAATGTCTCCCCGAGCGTCGCGCGACTCCCCGGCCCTGCTCGGGGCGGCCCCAAAGGTGCCGCAGACCCGAGGTGCCTCCTCTCAGAAAACTTGGCCGCGGCTTAGCGGCAAGCCTCGGGAGTTCATCCCGAGGACGGAGGACTAGAGATGAAGGAGTTTCACTGCATCCTGCAAACCAAAGGCGGCATTGGGAAATCCGTCGCGGCTGCTTGGCTTTCCCAATACTTGCTCAACCAGGGTCGGGCGATCCTCGCCATCGAGTGCGACCAATCAAACCGCACCCTCTCTCGCTATGATCGGCTTGAGACCGAGCGACTCGACCTGCTCGACAAGGACCAGCAGATCGATCGGAGGCGCTTCGACGCGCTCATGGAGCGCTTGGTCGAGGACACCGAGCCGACCGTCATCATGGACAACGGGCAAGCCTCGTTCGTCCCGCTCACCCGGTATCTGGTCGAGTGCGACGCCCTGTCGCTTCTCGAAGAGGCCGGACGACAGTCCTATGTCCATTGCGTGGTGACCGGCGGCCAGCTCGGGCCATCGACCCTGAGCGGCCTTGAGCAGATCCTCGGCGCGCTCGCCGATAGCGCACAGATCGTGGTCTGGAGAAATGCGCACTTCGGTCCGATCGACGAAGCGGCGTATCAGACGGTCCTCGAAGCGAGCGGCGCCGCGCTCCGGGACCCGGTCCACCTCGATCGCTGGTCGAAGCCCTTCGAGGACGATGTCCAGGAGATGCTCCAACGCTTCCTCACCTTCAACGAAGCGGTCCAATCCCCCAACCTCGGCCTCATGACGCGGCAGCGCCTCGCCATGGTGCAGCGCCGCATCTTCGGGGAGCTCCAATACGCGCTAGCGCCCGAAGTAGGGGAGGTCGCCCATGCTTAGCGACCAAGACCGCCAGGAGCTCGTTGGGTTGGTGGCCAAGGAGTGCGGCACCGTGCTTTCCCCCGATGATCCCATCTTCGCCTCAGTCATGATGAGCGAGCGCGTTCTCGAACACGCCGCACGCGCCGTCGCCACGCACCTCTCCCGCCACCTCGAGACCTCGTTCGCGACCCATGAGGCAAAGGTCGTCCGAAAGGTCGGAGACGCCGTCAACGCGGAGCTCCATCGTTTGATCGTCGCCGGAGGAAATGCCCGAACCGAGCTTCGAGCAAACGGCCGCCGATGGACCACGGCCCTCGCCCTCACCGCCATCTTGGGGCTTCTCTCCTTGAGCGCCCTCCAGTGGGGAGCATGGCCATGAGCACAGATCTCGCCTGCACCGTCGGGCACCAGCTTCGCGCACTCGGGAACCGCACGTTCGAGCTCGGCGTCCAAGCCCGCGGCACAGGACGCATGCGGCTTCGGACCTACGGAGCTGAGGCTATCCTCGACGCGCTCGAGACGCTGCGGACAAAGAACAAGAACCACCACTTCATCCGGATCCGCCCGAAGTGGCCGCATCCCTTCGTTTTGGTCGACGACGTCAAGATCGGGCACGTCCAATCGCTCGACGAAGCCGGGCTCTCGGCGTCGGTCGTCGTCGAAACCTCGCCCGGGAACTTCCAGGTCTGGCTCGACCTCGGCCGATGCACGAACCGGGATGCGACCACCGTCATCGCACGAACCTTGGCAAGGCTCCTCGATGCGGACCGGGGTGCCGCCAACTGGCGCCAGGCCGGCGCGCTCGCAGGCTTTATGAACTGCAAGAACAAGCACCAACGAACAGATGGGTCCTACCCCATCGTTCAGCTTCATTTTTCGCGACGGCAGGTCTTCGCCCGCGCACAAGAACTTCTCGCCTCGTCCGAGCGGACCGTGGCCTTACGGCGGAAACGCTGGGAGGAGATCGGGGGTCTCTACGCCCATGCGCGCTCAGGAAGCGTGAAACCGATTGCCTCGTTTCATGGCCATCCGCGCTACGACGGTGATCTCCACCGCGCAGACCTCGGATGGGCCATTCACGCGCTTACAC
>JABDJF010000637.1 GCA_013002645.1 Myxococcales bacterium | reverse complement strand
GGACGGTACTGGCGGTCAACACGCTAGTGCCGAGCTTCTCGCGTCGAGTCTCGAGCGTCAGCGGGTTGTCCCCGTGCCTGATGAAGTTGGCTGGGTCCTTACGGTCGGGGAGCTCGGGCGGGACCGGCGTGGGTTTCGTCTCGGCTGGCGCGGACGGCGCTGGCGGTTCTGCTTTGCGGCAGGAGCTGAGGGCCGCCAGCAAGGTTCCGCCGCCGAGGCCCAGGGTGCCGAGAACGAAGCGGCGGCGTCCTTTTCGTGAAGAGTGTTCGTCGCGGATGCTGGTCATGATGGATTCTTTGCAGGTGCGGGGGTCGGCCAGGTGCGCTCGAAGCACTTCGCCAGCTCGTTCGCGGCAGGCTTGCCACGTGGGGTGAAGCTCAGGTCACGTGGCCCGCCGAAGCCGAACCAATTCCATACATAGAAGCCCGAGATGCTCGGTGTCTGCGAGAAGGCGTCACAGAAGCTTCGGTACAGGCGCTGTTGCAGGCGAAGGTCTAGCTCCGCTGAGGAGGTGTCATCCCACGGTCGACCGGCAGCGTTCCTTTGACTGGGGTAGCCAATCTCCGTGATCAGGACGGGCTTGCCGATGCGCTGTCGTAGATCCTCGATTGCGGCACGCGGTGCGCGCCATGCGCGCGCGAGGGATTCGGCCGAGGATGGTTCGTCGCTGGCCGCCAGTGGAAAGTACGCGGTCAGGCCAACTTCATCGAGCGCATCCCAAAACAGGACGGCCTGCGCGTGATCCCAGTTGGCCGAATAGCTGAGGACGCCTGAGAACTCATCACGCAGCTCCGAGATGAGGGCACGCCAGTGGTCTTGGTAGGGCTCGAGAGAGCCGAGCTCGGAGCCGACGACAAAGCGTTGCGCGCCTGCGTCCTGTCCCAGTCGCGCGAGTGGAACGACGAAGCGCCGGTACGCGTCGAACCAGGCGTCGAGCCCATCGGCTGGCGCGATCACCCCTCGCCACTCGTGTGAGGTGCGCCTTCGGAGCCGTACCACCGGCATGAGGGCCGCTCGCATTCCAGCGCGCCGTACCTGGGCTAACGTGCGGGCCACGGTGACCTCGCTTGGTGAGTGGCCGGGGCGCGGGGCGATGTCGGAGGCAAAGCGATCGGACTGGTAGGCGTTGACCACGACGAGTACATCGGTCGCTCCGCGGGCGCGAATCTCTTCGATCAGGGGGCCGTAGTCCCAGCCTGGATCGGTCGCGAACATGCCTAGGGCTACGCCTCGCACATAGGGGCGACCATCAACGCTCTGCCGCGACGTAGAAGTGCCGCGAGCAGCGCCGATGGCGCTTCCGAGAAGCAGCGTGAAGACCAGTGCTGTAAGGACCGCCGCCCGCACTTCAGGGCTCCACAGGCAGGCTGAGGCGGCTGTACTCCGCCCAGGAGCCGTCGTAGTTGAGCGTTTCGTCCGACGGGAAACCAAGTTGCTCGAGGGCAAAGTAGACCGCAGCGGAGCGGGTGCCCGATTGGCAGTAGGTCAGCACGGGCGTCTCCTCTTCTACGCCATGGTCAGCGAAGAGGCCGCGAAGCGCATCGGGCGGCCTGAGACGATGATCTCCTGTCTTATCGCGCAGCACCTCTGCCCAGTCGAGGTGCACCGCGCCCGGGATGTGGCCTGCGCGCGCGGCTTTGGGATGCTTCTCGCTGCCGTCAAACTCGATGCTGCTGCGGGTATCGAGAAGCCGTGTGCCGGGGTGCCCGGCGAGGAAGTCGGAAGCTTGGGGCCACCGTTGCGCGGGCGGCGACGCGGGCACGCGCACGGCTAGATCACCGGCTTTGACGTCTAGGCCATCGCCGCCAGCAACGTGGTGGCCCGCCGCCTTCCAAGATTGCAGCCCACCGTCGAGCACGCGGGTTTCGAATCCGATGACTGTCTTCAGGGTCCACCAGAGCCGGTACGGTTCGGGTCCGCCGTCGCCGTAGAGCACCACCGTGCTGTCTCGATCCACGCCCCGATCGCGAAGCAGCCGCTCGAGCTCGTCCGCAGACCGCGACAGGCCTGGGATTTCGTCACTGGACGAGTAGTCGCCTCGGTAGACGCGCCGAGCACCCGGGATGTGTCCCAACTCGAAGCGCTCCTCCGGCCGTACGTCAAGCGCGACCAAGCTGTATGCGCCCAAAGCCTTGGCGAGCTCCGGCACGCTGACCATGGAGTCCGGCTCCCGGTAGCCATCGGCACGGGCCCGGTCTCCGAAATGCGCCATTGCCTTCTCCGCTTCCTTTGGGCTCGGGGAGTAGGCATTCATCGCGGGGAAAACCCCGGTCGGCTGCGAAGCCGCGGCGACCTCACCGAGCATTGGCGTTTCGGGCCGAAGCGTGTGGGGCTCGCGCAGATACCAGGCGGCGGCCATCACCAGGGCGCCGATGACGGACCACACGATGGTGCTGTGTACGCCGGGCGCCAGCCGCTGCAGCGGCCAGATCTCTTGGCTGAAGAAGTTGTCGGGGAAGGTCTCCACGCCTTTGAAGCCTAGGTGTGCAGGGGGGTTAGGCGGCATCTTTGCGGTCCCGAAGATCCAGTCCCAGCAGCTAAAGATGATGCCGAAGTTCACCGTGGTCTTGGCAGTGCCTTCGTAGTCGTGGTGCCAGATGTGCATCCGCGGGCTGTTGAGCACGTAGCGCCAAGGGCCGTGGCCGAGGTCCAAATTGGAATGGTTGAGATGACCGATCAGCGTGCCGAAGATCGCATGGAACATTAGCGCCTCCCAGCGGAAGCCGAGGAAGACCAGTGGCAGGTAGAGCACCGATTTGTAGACGATCACCTCGAGCCACGAAAAACGGAAGGAGACGATCCAATCCATTTCGCCGTCCTTCACGCTGTGGTGGGCCTTGTGCAGCTCCCAAAGGAACGGAACCCGGTGGAGCGAGTTGTGGACACACCATTGAATGAAATCGATGGCGAAGAGCGCAACGATGATCTGGGCCCAGAGCGGCCAGCCTGCGGCGGCGTTGCGGTATACGGCGTCGGTGAGCCCTTCCGCGCTCAGCCAGCGGTCGACATAGGGCAAGACCCAGGTGCTGGCCAAGCCCGCGAGTAAGAGACCAAGGAAATGCCCGTTGAAGACCAGATGAATCAGGTCCGACCAGAGCTTGGGCCGAAGCTGCTTCTGTCCGGGCCGCCAGGGGAAGAACCGCTCGAGAAGGAACAGCAGCCCCGAGACCGCGGCCAGACTCATCGGGTACAGATAGGCCGTCATCTCCGACAGGGATAGCACGTCTTTTGCGACTGATCGCGGAACGGATCGCGCCGTGGTATCAAGGCTGGATGACAGTGCTTCTCAACCCGAAAAAACACAGCCGCCCCTACTCCGACGAGCGGTCCCGCGAAGTGATGCTCAAGACCATCGAGTTCTTCGAGCGCAAAGGCAAGGCGAGAATCAAAGACGACTACCACGCGCGGGTTTGGTACGCCGACTTCCTCGATTTCGTCAAAGAGGAGAAAATCTTTGCGACCATGTGCACGCCTGCGGGACAGGGCGCGCCCGACTCGCGTTGGGACACCTGGCGGATCTGTGAGTTCGCGGAGATCCTCGGTTTCTATGGGTTGCAGTATTGGTATACCTACCAGGTCACCGTTCTCGGTCTCGGGCCGATATGGATGAGCGACAACGAGGCTATCAAGCAGCGGGCTGCGCGAGCCCTCGAGCAGGGTGGAATTTTCGCGTTCGGCCTGTCCGAAAAAGAGCACGGCGCCGACGTGTACTCGACCGACATGATCCTGAGTCCGCAGGCCGACGGCCGGTACAAAGCGAACGGCAGCAAGTACTACATCGGCAACGGCAACAAGGCCTCGATTGTGTCGACCTTTGGAAAGCTCGAGGACTCGGGTGACTACGTGTTCTTCGGCGCCGACTCCCAGCACGAGAACTATCATCTGATCAAGAACGTCGTCGCGAGCCAGAACTACGTTTCGGAGTTTGCGCTCGAAGACTATCCGATCGAGGAAAGCGACATCATCGCGCGAGGCGAGCACGCGTGGAACAGCGCGCTGAACACGGTCAACATCGGGAAGTACAACCTCGGCTGGGCTTCGATCGGCATGTGCACCCATGCGCTTTACGAAGCGATCCATCATGCATCGCATCGACGCCTCTACAACATGTCCGTGACCGATTTTCCCCATGTGAAGCAGCTCTTCACCGACGCATACGCGCGCTTGACGGCCATGAAGCTCTTCGCGCTTCGAGCCGCCGACTACATGCGCGTCGCTTCCGCGGAGGACCGCCGCTACCTGCTCTACAACCCGATGGTCAAGATGAAGGTGACCACCCAGGGTGAGGACGTGATGAACCTCATGTGGGACGTCGTCGCAGCGAAGGGCTTCGAAAAGGACATGTTTTTCGAGCAGGCTGCCGTGGACATTCGTGCCTTGCCCAAGCTCGAAGGCACGGTGCACGTCAATATCGCGCTGATTGTGAAGTTCATGGCGAACTACTTTTTCGCGCCCGCCGATTACACCGAAGTGCCACAGCAAAGTCAGGCATCGAACGACGACTTCCTCTTTGACCAAGGCCCAACCAAAGGTCTCGGGAACATTCGTTTTCACGACTACAACATCGCCTATGCCAGCCGGGACACCCCGAATCTTGCCGTGTTTCGCGAACAAATCGCAGCCTTCAAAGAGATGCTGTTCGCAGCGCCGCCGGACGAAGGACAAAGAAAGGACATCGACTTTCTGCTCGCAGGCGGTGACATCTTCGCGCTCGTGGTCTACGGCCAGCTGATTTTGGAGAACGCAAAGACCTACGACATCTCGGATGATCTGGTCGATCAGATCTTCGACTTCATGGTCCGCGACTTCTCCCGCCACGCCCTGAGCCTCTATTCGAAGCCGTCGAGCAACGAGATTCAGATGGCGGCTTGTCAGAAGATGATCCGCAAGCCGGTGTTCGACGAGGCGCGTTACCAGCGCGTTTGGAACCAGGTTTACGACCTTCGCGACGAATACGAGATGAACCCCTGAGGGCTGACTCGAACCTCTCGTTCGCCGGTTAGCCGGTTCGGCTTTGCGTCATGAAGATCCCCGCGAGCTCGTCCTTGCG
>JABDJF010000629.1 GCA_013002645.1 Myxococcales bacterium | reverse complement strand
ATGTAGGGGCTGTTTCGGGCACGCGAGCCCTCGTGATCGTACACCAGGTAGAGAAGCCTCGGGGCCTTGGGAAGCTCGCGGACGATCTCTCGGAAGTGCACGGTGGTGGTCGAAAACTCCTTGTGCGCGTCGGCGACGAATTCCCCGAGCGGCGCAACCGCAATCGCCGTCCAAACGACGAAACCAAGCTCGGCCCAGGTCTTGCGGGGCAGGTTCGGCAGGAGCGCGGGCAGCAGAAAGGCCGCCGCGGTGATTTCGCGTGGAAAGATGTACCACCAGTCCCCGAGCTCCATCGGCAGCGTGAGGTAGAGCCCGAGGAACGACAAGATCGCGACCCCAACGACCGCGTGGGCGAGCACGACCCAACCACCCTTGGGCCAGGAACGCAGGCGAACGATCGCAATCGCAAGCAGGGCGGCGGCGGTCGCCGCGAAGAGGAGCCCCGCACGGCGAAACACGAAGCTGTCTTCGTCGCCGATGAAGATGTCGGTCGCGTAGGCGCCTGCCTCGGACAAACGGCTCCAGGCGGGCGGCCACGCCCAAGCGACTTCGGGAATCGACAGGTCCGCGCTGGTCGTCGCCCACGCGATGAAAAGCGTGGAGGATACAGCGATGGGAACGAGGAGACCGCGGATGCTCTCCACTCGCCCGTGCATCACAGCGGCGATGACAATGAGCATCAACACAGCGAGAGGAAAGCGGTAAACGTGCGTTGAGAAGAGCACAATCAGAACGGCGACCAGCGCGGCCTGAAGCCCAACACTCGGCCGATCCAGGACGCGAAACGCGAGACCGAGCGCCATCGCGAAGAGGCCGAGCGATGCCAGAAAGCCAACGAGCCCCCAATGCGCGGGAACCCCCCAGACGACGATCAACCCCCATAGCCCCAGGAACGGAGACTTCCTGAGCCCCCAGCAGAGCACCATCAACCCGATCGGCACGAGCGCCATCAAGATGGAAGCTGCAAGCTTCGTCGCGACGACGGGCGGGAGGACGAGCATGAATATCGCCGCCAATGCGTAGAAGGTCAGATAGGGAGCCGCGAGGACCTGAAACTGGAACTGCTCGTCAAAGTGCCAGCCCGAATCCAGGTAGTGACGGAACACCGACGATGAGGCCGCATGAAACGGGAAGTCGGTCATCATCGGATAGTCCGCCGCCCAAAAAGGCGCCCCGACGAAGTATGCAATTGTGACGGCCGCGCAGACCCAGGCAAGCCACAATAGTGGCGCCGGCCCGGTCACGCGTGCAGTCGGCCCTGTGTGCCCCCCCGGCATCGTCACTTCACGCTATCACGGTCTGGCGCCTAGCCGTTGAGAGCTTCAGCGCCGCCGATGATCTCCATCAATTCCTTGGTGATGGCAGCCTGGCGGGCCCGGTTGTACTGGAGGGTCAGCCGGTCGATCATGTCGCTTGCGTTGTTGGTCGCCGCGTCCATCGCGGTCATCCGGGCACCGTACTCCGATGCCACCGACTCGAGGAGGGCGCGGTAGATTTGAACTTCGACGTGCATCGGAAGGAGGGTATCGAGCAGCGCGCTTTGGCTGGGCTCGTAGATGAAGTCACCGAGCTGGTCGTCGGAGAGCTCCAGAGGCTTGATGGGGAGGAAGGGCTCGATGACGACCTGCTGATTGATCGCGCTCTTGAACTCGTTGTACACCAAATCGCAGGCGTCGAGATCGAACGCGGTGTAGTCGTCGACGATGTAGCGTCCGATTTCGCCTGCCTTGTCAGCGCTCAGGTCTTCGAAGACCCCGAGGAAGTCGTGGCGGATGTTCGCATTTCGACGGGTGAAGTAGTCGCGACCTTTGCGACCGATGATGCCGAAGCTAACCTCACTGCCCTCAGCCTCGAGCTCCTTCCAGCGATTGAACGCTGCTTTGCAGATGTTCGAGTTGAACGCGCCGGCCAAGCCACGGTCGCTCGTCAGAACGACCAACATGACCCGCTTGGGCTCGCGCCGCGACAGCAAGGGATGGATGCCTTCGTCGGGATCGACACGCGCGGCGACGCCGCTCAGCACCTCGAGTGTCTTGATGGCGTAGGGACGAAGGTGTTCGATGTTCTCTTGAGCCTTCCGCAGACGCGCGCCGGCAACCAGCTTCATGGCGCGGGTGATCTTCTGCGTGTTCTTGACGCTTCCGATCCGCTTGCGAATGTCCTTGAGGTTTGCCATTTCCGATCAGTCGCTCTGCGTGGGCTCGAAGATTTCCGCGAACGCCTTGAGCGCATCCTCCAGCTGGCTTTCGAGCGCATCGTCCAGCTTCCCCTTCGACACGATGTCGGAGAGGATCGACGCCCGTTCGGACTTGAGATAGGAGATCAGCTCCTGCTGGTAGCGGCCGATCGAGTCGACGGGAAGCCCATCGAGGTAGCCGTGCGTACCCGCGAAAATGGATACGACCTGCTCGTCGACCGGCCAAGGCACGAACTGACCCTGCTTGAGCACCTCGACGAGACGCTCACCGCGCGAGAGCTGCTGCCGCGTCGCGGCGTCGAGGTCGGACGCGAACTGCGCAAAAGCCGCCATTTCGCGAAACTGTGCCAGCTCGAGACGAAGCGTACCGGCAACTTGCTTCATGGCCTTGATCTGTGCGTTACCACCGACGCGTGACACCGAGATGCCGACGTTGATGGCCGGGCGAACGCCGGAGTTGAACAAGTCCGACTCGAGGAAGATCTGGCCGTCGGTAATCGAGATGACGTTCGTCGGAATGTAGGCGGAGACGTCGCCTGCCTGCGTCTCGATGATCGGCAGTGCGGTGAGCGAGCCGCCCGAGTCCGCGAGCTTCTTGGCCACATGGCCCTCGCCGTTTTCCTTGGCTGCGGCCTCGGCCTCGTGCTTCGACTCGGGGCCGCTGAAGACCTGATTTCCGAGACGGCTCGGCTCCTGGTCGGACTTCACGACGACCCAGTCCTCGGCCATCTTTGCTGCGCGCTCGAGAAGGCGACTGTGAACATAGAAGACGTCGCCCGGGTACGCCTCGCGGCCGGGAGGACGACGAAGCAAGAGGGAAAGCTGGCGGTAGGCGACGGCCTGCTTCGAAAGGTCGTCGTAGACGCAAAGCGCGTGCTGACCGTTGTCGCGGAAATACTCGCCCATCGTCACGCCGGTGTACGGCGCGATGAACTGAAGCGGCGCGGGCTCTGAAGCGCCTGCCAGAACGACGGTGGTGTACTCCATCGCGCCGGACTTCTTGAGCCGGTCGACAACCGCGGCAACCGTCGACTGCTTCTGGCCAATGGCCACGTAGAAACATTTCACGTCCTGATCCTTCTGGTTCAGGAT
>JABDJF010000623.1 GCA_013002645.1 Myxococcales bacterium | reverse complement strand
GCGCCAGCACGAAGGCTGACGACTCGGTGAAGGAGCTGCCGATGCCGACAATCGTCTGCTTGCGAATGTCGGGCCTGATCACGACGCGAGTAGCCTCGGGCAGGCCATCGCGAAACGGCACGTTCGCTTGGAGGGAGAGCTTGTCCCCCGCTTCGCTGGTCAGCAAGATGGCTGACGTCCGCGCCAGGCCGTAGTTCGTGTGATCGATGCCGGAGGGATATTCGACCGGCGGGTGCTTCGCAAGGCACGCGGCGACGAGCGTGCAAACCACCATGCTCATGGCTACGGCCGTTCTCGATGCTTGCATCTGTGAGAATTGCGACATGACGTTCAGACCCAGAACGAGAAGTAGACATAGACCGCCGCGACCAATCCCAGCACGACTGCAGTCGCGATCACTTCGCGTCGGCCCCAACTCGCCCGGACGGCTTTTCGGTCGATCGAATCGAAGGTGAGCCCCCTGATGCGCGCTTGGTCAGGCGGTGAAGACGTGTACGAGGCGACCACGATGACGATGACGCAAATCAAGAACAGCACGCCGGAGAAGTAAAGGAAGTTGAAATCGCCGATGGCGGCGAGCAATGCGGGCTCTTCTCTTTTGCCCGCGCCGAACAGTGACTGGATGAGCAATTTCGCCATGCCCAACACAAACCCCAGGCCCAGTCCCCAGACCGCGCCGCGATTGTTGATGCGACTGTTGAAGAGCCCCAGCAAGAACACCGCGGTGATCGGCGGTGCGAGATAGCCCTGCACGCTTTGTAGGTATTGGTAAAGGCCGCCTTTGGAGACGAGCGGCATCACAGGGATCCACAACAGGCCCAAGACGACGACCACGACCGTGGCGATGCGCCCGACCACGACGAGCTGCCGCTCCGAGGCTGCGGGGCGGAGTTTTTCATAGACGTCGACCGTGAACAGTGCCGCCGTGGAATTGAACAACGAGGACAACGAGCTCATCAGCGCCGCCAACATGCTGGCGACCACCAGGCCACGCAGACCGGCGGGCAACAACGCCGCGACCATGGTCGGAAAGACTTGATCGCCCGACGTCGTGCCTGCCGCATCGACGGGGAGGGCGAGCAGCCCCTTGTGGTTGAGCGCTGCGCCGATCAAGCCGGGGATCAAGAAGATGAGCACGGGCCAAACCTTGAGGAACGCGCCCCACAAAGCGCCACGCCTTGCCGTGCGCAAGTCTTTCGCGGCGAGGGTGCGCTGCACGATGTACTGATCGGTGCACCAGTACCAGATGCCTACGATCGGTGAGGCGATCAAGATGCCGAGCCAGGGAAAGTTCGGATCGGAGAGCGGTCGCCAGAGCGCGAACTGCGCCACATTGGTGGCGGTGAATGCCTGGAGCTCTCCCCAACCTCCCAAACGTTCCAAACCAAAATACGTGATTGCCGCGGCGCCGATGAGCAGAATCACAGCCTGCGCCGAGTCGGTGTAGAGCACCGCCCGCATCCCGCCGAGCACCGTGTAGACGCCGGTGAGCGCGACGGTTGCGAAGGCGCCGACCCAAAACGCGTTTTCGGGGCTGCCAAAGGTATCGGGCAGTAGAGTTTTGAACACTAGCGCGCCCGCGTACACCGTGACCGAGACTTTGGTGAACACATAGGTCGCAAGCGAGACCAGAGACAAAATCCAACGCGGCCGCGGCCCGAAGCGCTTCTCCAAGAACTCAGGCATCGTGAAGACTTCGGACTGGTAGTAGAAAGGCACGAACACCCAGGCCAGCAACACGACGATCCAGGCGTGCAGCTCGTAGTGCGCCATCGCCAAGCCGGTGGCGGCGCCTTGCCCGGCCAAGCCCACGATGTGCTCCGAGCCGATGTTGGACGCGAAGATCGACGCCCCGATGGCGAAGAAGCCGATGTTGCGGCCGGCCAGAAAATAATCAGTGGATGTCTCCTGCTGGCGCGCGGCGGCCCACACCACCGCGCCCAGGATCGCAAAATATACCCCGATCACCCCCCAATCTGCGCTGTCCAACATACCCATTGCCGCATGGGTATCAGACCCTTACGCCGGCGTCGCCCTCCGGCGCTCTTGGAGTCGACGCGACACCGGAGTCGATCACCGGGGGCAGCACAGACCGACGCGCATTTCTTGCGCCCGAGTGGAGCGACCCGCGGACAGGGCTTGCTCTCGCGGCCAATTGAAACCAATGTTCCGCTGTCGCGAAATCCTCGCGGGGAGTCCATCCATGGCATCGCTTTCGAGAAGGCGTTTCTTGGAGATCACGACGGCGGCGGCTGGAATGTCCGCGGCTGGCGGGCTGCCCGCGTTTGCGCACACTGTACT
>JABDJF010000608.1 GCA_013002645.1 Myxococcales bacterium | reverse complement strand
AGCCACGCTTCGTCTTGCTGCTCGGCGACGGCACGTTCGACTATCGAGACCGCATGGGAATCGGTCCGGGGGCAATCGCGCCGCGAATGGTCCAGACGAAGGCGGGGCTCTACGCCTCCGACGCGTTGCTCGGCGACCTCGATGAAGACGGCTTGGCGGATATCGCGGTCGGGCGAATTCCCGCTCGGTCCCTCGATGAAGCGGTCGCGGCCTTCGAAGCGCTTCACCGCTATCAGGCGCTCGAGTTCTCCGACTTCGGCCTGGCCGCGCTGATGATATCTGGGGCGAATCGGGGTACGAACTTCTCCGAACCGATTGACGACCTGCAGAAGTGGTTTTCGTCCGAGCTGGAGACGCGCTCGATTGGGGTCGAAGCGCTTGGCGTCGAGCGCGCACGAGCCGAGCTCGCGGTCGACCTTCAGCGCGGGCCCTATTGGATGCACTACACGGGCCACGGTGGGCTCGATCGCTTCGACGACGAAGGTGTGCTGACCTCGCAAGACATTCCCACGCTTCGACCCCTGCTGCCGACCATCGTGACAGGCATGACCTGCTCCACCTCTCGCTTCGAATGGCCGACCGTGGACGCCCTGGCCGAGCACATGGTCGACCCGGCCAACGACTTCGCGATCGCCTCCTGGGGTGCGTCCGGGGTCACCATGTCCTACTACGGGGCCAAGCTCGGGGAAGCCTTCGCGACCAGGCTGTTCAACGCGGACAACGGCGCGGCTCGCCTCGGTGACCTGGTCGTCTCGCTCCACCAGGAAGAGGCAGCAGCGTATGATCCGAAGGCACTTGCGGTTCACGTCCTACTCGGCGACCCGGCCCTGCGCTTGAAGAGACCGCCGGCAGGGACCACGGTGGCGCCGCCGGTCGATCCAGATCCCGACGAGACCGCACCGTCTCCTGACGGCACAGGCACTGCGGCGCCCGAATCAGCGGCCGGCTGCGCAGTCCAATTCGGTGGGCCTTCGACTTCGCTGCATTGGCTCGTGCTCGCCGCGCTGTGGCTGGGCCGTCGACGGCGCGACGCGAAACCACGTGATATGGGCTGACGCCTGGTCAACATGGCCCCAAAGGACGGATCTGCTACGGTCGCCGCCCCATGGCGGACCCCAAGATCACGCTAGAGCAGGTCTTGCACGTTGCAAAGCTAGCCAGGCTGACCCTGTCCGACGAGGAGGCCCGCCAGATGCAGGAGCAGCTGGACGCGATCCTCGGATACATGGAGGGCCTGGACGACCTCGACGTGTCCGAGGTTACGCCGACCTTCCATTCGATTCCGATGGATGCGCCCCTGCGGCCGGACGTGCCCGAACGGTGCAGCGACCGCTCTGAAACCCTGGCGCAGGCGCCGGCGAGCGAGGCTGGCGGCTACGCGGTGCCGCTCGTGCTCGAGGTCAATTCGTGAGCGGTTTCCCGTGGCAGAGCGCGTTCGAGATTCGCGAACGAGTTGCCGCCGGTTCCGTCAGCGCGGTCGATGTCACGCGAGCCTACCTCGCGCGCGCCGAAGCGCTCAACCCAACCCTCGCGTGTTTCCTGACGATCGATCACGAGGGCGCCCTGGCGGCCGCGGCCCAGGTCGATCGCAAGCGGGCGGCCGGCGAAGCCTTGGGGCCGCTCGCGGGCGTTCCCGTCGCCGTCAAAGACAACCTCTGCACGCGTGGTGTCCGGACGACCTGCGCCTCGAAGATCCTCGGCGAGTACATCCCGCCGTACGACGCACACGTCGTCGAGGCCTTGCGCGCATCGGGCGCCGTGCTCCTCGGCAAGACGAATCTCGACGAGTTCGCGATGGGCTCATCCAACGAGAACTCGGCGTTCGCCCATGTACACAATCCCTGGGCGCTCGATCGCGCGCCTGGGGGCTCCTCGGGCGGCTCCGCTGCCGCAACGGCCGCCGGCTTGGCTCCCCTGGCGCTCGGCAGCGACACGGGCGGTTCGGTCCGCCAGCCTGCGGCGTTTTGCGGGATCACCGCCATCAAACCAACCTACGGCCGTGTGTCACGCTATGGGCTCGTGGCGTTTGCGTCATCGCTCGACCAGGTGGGACCCATGGCGCGTTCGGTGCGGGAGGCTTCGCAGTTGCTCGAGGTGGTGGCGGGCCACGATCGGCGCGATGCCACGTCCGCCGAGCGTGACACGGGCAATTACCTCGCCGCCTGCGACCGCGGGGTGAAGGGGCTTCGTGTCGGCGTGGTGCGCGATTTGATCGAAGGTCTGCAGGACGCAGACGTTCGCGCGAGCGTCGAATCGGCACTCGCTGCGCTCGAGCAGCAAGGCGCGATTTTGGTCGACGTTGCGCTTCCACATGCCCAGCACGCGGTCTCCGTGTACTACCTCATCGCGACGGCCGAGGCGTCGAGCAATCTCGCCCGGTTCGATGGGATTCGGTATGGCCTTCGGGTTCAAGGCAAAGATCTCACCGAGACGTACACCAACACGCGGGCGGAAGGCTTCGGGCCCGAGGTTCGACGACGCATCATGCTGGGCACCTACGCGCTTTCGGCAGGGTACTACGACGCCTTCTATCTCAAGGCGCAGCGCGTTCGCACCCTGATCCGGCGCGACTACGACGCGGCCTTCGAACGCTGCGATGTGGTGTGTACGCCGACCACGCCGACGCCGGCGTTCGCGCTCGGTGAAAAGACCAGCGATCCGCTCGAAATGTACCTCGCCGACATCTTCACCTTGCCTCCAAGCCTTGCCGGTTTGCCCGCGATCAGCACGCCAAGCGGTCTTTCCGCCGGAGGACTTCCGGTCGGTCTCCAGCTCGTCGCGCCTCCATTCGAGGAAGAGATCCTCTGCAGCGCGTCGCAGGCTGTCGAAGACGGGAGCGGGCTGCTGAGCACGCATCCCACGGCGCTGCCCTGAAGCCTACTTGGGGCCGGTCTGCTTGTGTTCCGATTCGGCCGCCGGCTGGAGCGCTCGGACGGACGTCATCGCGCGCCGTTCCTCGCCGGCAACCTCCACGCGGTTTCGGCCTCGGGCCTTGGCGCGGTAGAGCGCTTGGTCGGCCTGCTCGACCAGGGCGTCGCCGGTGACGCCTGGACGAAGCATGGCGAGGCCGACGCTGACGCTGATCTGCTTCGGCCCATCCTGCCCTTGCGCGCTGGTGGCGAGCCGTCCCCGGAGCCGTTCGGCAACAATCCGCGCAGCGGCTAGCTTGATCTCGGAGAAGATCACGAGGAACTCCTCCCCGCCCCAGCGCGACACGATGTCGTTTCGGCGGACGTACTCGGTGAGCGACTTCGCGATGTGCTGCAGAACCTGATCGCCCGCCGCGTGACCGTATTCGTCGTTGATCGCCTTGAAGTGGTCGACGTCGCACATGGCCACGCAAAGCCCCGTGTTGTTGCGACGCGCGCGGGCAATCTCTTCTTCGAGGCGCTTACCCGCGTGGCGGCGGTTGTAGAGCCCGGTGAGCCCATCGGTCAGCGCGAGGAGCTGCGTCTCTTCGACTAGGAACAGAGACTTCACCAAGATGCCCAAGGCATCGGCGATGAGCTCCAAGCAGCGAAGATCGGCCGCGGAGCAGACGTTGGCGCCACCAAAGACCTGCAGGGTGCCTAGGGTCTCGTCGCGTACCCCGATGTTGCAGCTGTACGATCGCCCAGCGACGACGTGAGGCCCGGTGCCGTATTTGGGGTCGGGATTGACCGTCGTCTGCGTCGCGCCAATGCTCTTTTCGGGAATCCCGAGGGCGGCCAGCCCAGCGGTAGGCGTGTCCTCGGGCCAGGGGCCCCTCGCGCGAATCGTGTAGGTCGGGCCGCCGGGACCGAGGAGTTGCAGCACCAGGTACGGGCAGCCGACGACTTCTCCAGCCAGCTCCAAGACTTTCTCGCTGAACTCGTGTCGGTCGTGCACGTAGTCCATCAGGCGGCGGACTTCGGATTGAACGACGACGTCGAACAGATGGTGGTCGAGCACGGCGCTGACGCGCTCGAGCGGCGTGCCCGTGACTTCGGGTCGCATGCTGAGGCGCGGCTTTCGGCCTGCCATGATCTCCTCGATGGCGGGCAACAGCTTCTCGTCCATGTCTTCTTTGGCGAGGTAGGCATCCGCCCCTGCGTTCCGGCCCCAGAAGCGGGTCTTGGTCTCACTCGCAGCGGTGAGCAGAATGAAGGCGATGTCGGCCATGCCCGGGTCGCCCCGAAATACGCGGCAGAGTTGGACGCCGGTGATCGCATCCATCTCGATGTCGCTCACGACCAGGTCGAAGGTGTGCTCGAGGGTGAGTGCGAGCGCTTCTTCGCCGGAACCGGCTTCGGTGATGTGGAAGCCGAGCGTCTCGAGCTTCTGCACGACGCGACTGCGAATCGACGGACTATCATCGACGACGAGCACCCGAAAAGCCTCGGACGCAATTTTCCCCTGCCCAGTCTCGGAAGGCATTTTCACCCGTTCTCATGATGAGCAAATGCCTGTGGAAATGCCAATGTATCTCGGGCCCCCGCGCCGTGGCCTTCCGTCCCCGGTGCGCTATAACCGGCGCGCATGACCGCGTATGAGCCGGTGATTGGCCTCGAAGTGCACGCCCAAATGCGTTCGCGAACGAAGCTGTTTTGTGGGTGTCCGACGGAGTACGGGGCGCCCCCCAACGAGCACACATGTCCAGTATGCCTGGCCCTTCCTGGCGCCTTGCCGGTGCCTAACGAAAAGGCGATCGAGCTTGCCGTCCAGGCCGGGCTCGCGCTCGAATGTGAGGTCGCGCCCCATAGCGTGTTCGCCCGGAAGAACTACTTCTATCCGGACTTGCCCAAGGGCTATCAGATCTCGCAGTTCGAGCTTCCTTTAAACGGTGCGGGGCACCTCGACATCGAGGTCGATGGAGAGCCCAAGCGGATCGGCATCACGCGCATCCACGTGGAAGAGGATGCGGCCAAGAACATCCATGGGTCGGGGTCGACTGCGGTGACCGTCGTCGATTTCAACCGGGGCGGCACGCCTTTGATTGAAATCGTGAGCGATCCCGACTTGCGAAGCTCCGAGGAGGCCGAGGCGTACCTTCGCAAGCTGCGCGACCTGCTGATGTTCATCGGCGTCAACGATGGCAACCTCGAAGAGGGCTCGTTTCGCTGCGACGCGAATGTGTCGATACGCCCCGTCGGCCAAGAAGAATTCGGTACGCGCGCGGAGCTCAAGAACATCAACTCGTTTCGATTCGTGAAGAAAGCGATCGATCATGAGATCGCGCGCCAGGAGGGCGTACTACAGAGCGGCGGGACCGTCGTGCAGGAGACCCGCACCTGGAGCGAAGCCCAGGGCAAGACGATTTCGATGCGCAGCAAAGAAGAGGCGCACGACTATCGCTATTTCCCGGATCCCGATCTGCCGCCCGTGGTCGTCGCCGAGGAGCGCATCGAGACGCTTCGCGCCGCGCTTCCGGAGCTCCCCGAAGCGAAGCGGGCGAGGTGGCAAAAGGAGCTCGGGCTGACCGAGTACGACGCGGGCGTCCTCTCCGGTCATCCCGAGATCGCGAAGTACTTCGAAGAGGCAACCCAGGCCTTCGTCGACCAGTCCGGCGCCAAGGCCAAAGCCGCTGGCAAAAAGGTCGGTAACTTCATCCAGGCGGAAGTCCTGCGCCACGTGACCACCGACGGGCTCGAGGCGTTGTTCCCCGTCGCGCCCACCGCGGTGGCCGAGCTCCTGGCCTGCGTCGAAGACGGCACAATCAACGGCAAAATCGCCAAGACGGTGTTTGCTTCGATGGTGGAGACGGGCACCGGCCCGAAGGTCATCATCGAGCAGCAAGGCTTGGCGCAGGTCACCGACACCGGAGCCATCGAGGCCGAGGTGAGTCGCATTCTCGAAGCCAGCCCCGCGCAGGTGGCGCAGTACAAGGACGGCAAGACGAACGTCATCGGCTACTTCGTCGGGCAGGTGATGAAGGCGACCAAGGGCGCTGCGAATCCGAAGGCTGTCAACGAGGTTCTCCGACGGCTGCTGGACGAGCGATGACCGGAGGCCTTTCGCGCCCACCGTTGAGCGGCGACGACTGGTTTGCAGTCGAGTTCGACCCGGTGCGCCAAGAGGTAGTGATGCTCGACCAGCGGCTCCTGCCAACGGAGGTGAAGTACCGCCGATACCAAAAGCCCGACGAAGTGGCGCAGGCGATTCGCGAGATGGTGATCCGTGGGGCGCCAGCGATCGGGGTGGCCGCGGCCTACGCGCTGGCGATGGTGGCGCGCGACGAGCAGGGCGATCCGAAAATGTTTCTGGTCGCCAACGGAGCCGCAGGGCGCATCCTGAACGGCACGCGGCCGACCGCGGTCAACCTCGCCTGGTCGATCGCGCGGATGTCGCGAAAGGCCGGCGAGGTTTGCGAGCTTGCTCCGGAGGCTCGCTACCAGGGGATGCTCCACGAGGCCGAGGCGATACACCGCGAAGACGTAGAAGCCTGCCGCGCGATGGGCGCGCTCGGCGCTGCCGAAATCCCCGATGGCGCCCTGATTCTCACGCACTGTAACGCCGGGGCCCTCGCGACCGGGGGGTATGGCACCGCGCTCGGCGTGATTCGATCCGCGCATGCGCAGGCTAAGGGCATCCGGGTGCTGGCGGCCGAAACGCGCCCCTTTCTTCAGGGCGCGCGGCTCACTGCATGGGAGCTTCATCAGGACGGGATCCCCGTCGAGGTGATCACGGACAGCATGGCAGGGCACTTCTTTCAGAAGGGCGAAATCCAGTTCGTGCTGGTCGGCAGCGATCGAATCGCCGCCAACTCGGACGTCGCGAACAAGATCGGCACGTACTCGCTGGCGGTTCTCGCCAATCAACACGAGGTGCCGTTTACGGTTGCAGCGCCCTGGAGCACGGTCGACCTTCGAGCGCGATCGGGAGCCGACATCCCGATCGAGGAGCGCTCCCGGGACGAAGTGGCGAGCATTGGCGGCACCGTGTTGGTCGCCGATGGAATTCCCTGTCGGCACCCGGCGTTCGACATCACGCCTGCGCGCCTCGTCGACGCGATTTACACCGAGCGCGGGATCATTCGCCCGAAGATCGGCGAGCGTCCGGACGTCCTTCGAAGCTGAACCCTTGGTTCACCGAAGCCCCGTTTTACGGGGCGAGGCTAGCTCAGAGTCGAAGTAGCGCGGCGCCCCAGTTCAAGCCAGCGCCAACTGCGAGAA
>JABDJF010000598.1 GCA_013002645.1 Myxococcales bacterium | reverse complement strand
ATGCGTACGTCACATTCCACCGGGGCGCGCGGCTCATCACTGGAGGCGCCGACGAAGCCCAAGCTCGGGCGCCTGCCCCCCTGCCGGAGCACGGTGACGCAACGTCTCGCGTGGGCGCAAACTGATTGAAGCCAGAGGGTCCCAAGCCAGACGCCCACTGTCCGCGTGGGCACCTCAGCAGACCGCTTTCGGCGCTCGTAGTTCGATCCGAAGATCAGGTCGACCTCGGTGGCGGTCCATTTAGGGGCGCCCGAGTCGCGGTCGCTTCCCTCGTAGATGTTGTCCCCGGTCTTGCTCCACTTCGTATCCATGTCGAGAAGGTTGACGAAGAAATCGTTCGAGCGCGCCCCGGTACGTTTGGTCAAGACTCCAGCCTTCGATAAGCCAGAGAGCCCGCGTGTATCGCGCAAAACCGCAAACCCCAGGGGGTTCTCCCAGAAAAGGGTAGACGCCCGAGCGCTGGACATCGTGCGCGAGAGCGCAAGAAAAGGATTAGGATGAAACGCAACCTCGATGGAGCGACCGTCGTGCTGGCTGGCGCCAGTGGTGGGGTAGGAACGGCCATTGGCAAACGTCTGAGCAACGCGGGAGCTCGCGAGCTGCCCTCGAGCGCTTTTTGACGTTCTGGCAAAGTCTCATGCGCAACAAAGTTGCAGCCTTCATTCTGCTTACCACCTGTTTCTTCGCTGCGCGCGGGACGGCCGAACCGGCCGTGACCCTCGACTCGCTCCAGTGGAGGCACCGCGTTTTGCTGTTGCCAGCCACGCGGGAAGGGTTCGCCGGTGCCGACTGGATGGCTGAATCCAAAGCGCTTCTCGACCGCCACCTCATCGTCTTCCGACCAAGGGAGGGTGTCTATCATCAGTGGTTCCCTAAGCCTCGCTCGACCACGAGGCTGAGGCTGTCGGCAGAAGTGCAAGAGCTCGCTGCCGGCCGAGTGACCCTGATCGGCAAAGACGGCGGGGTCAAACGACAGTGGTCGGTCGAGTCCGCCAAGCTCCCCGCAGTCGTCTTCGCGCTGATCGACAGCATGCCGATGCGGCAGCAAGAGATGCGACGGAATAACAAGCTCGGCACGGATCTCATCGGGACGAAAGCCCGAGAGTGGACGGTCGGGCCCGAGTGGGCGAACTCGAAGCCGCTCCGTCTCGCGGATTTGCGAGGTCAGGTCGTCATGGTGCGCTTCTGGACCGACACCTGTCCCTACTGCGCTGCCAGCCTGCCCGCGATGCAGAAGCTCGCGGAGCTGTTTGAACATCAGCCCGTTACGTTCGTTGGGCTATATCAATCAAAACCGCTCGGGAGCGAGCGACCTTGGGCAAAGGCCGTCGAGCGAGCACGAAAGCTCGGCGTGACGTTCCCGATTGCATACGACCACGACTGGAAGACGCTTCGGGCTTGGTGGCTCGTAGACGAGCGCCGCGTCGCGACCTCGGCAAGCTTCATCATCGCGCCCGACGGCACCATCGTGCACGTGCACCCCGGACCGGTCTTCTTCCCCAGCGACGCGCCCGAGGATGCTCGTGCAAACGCGGACTACGAGGCGATTCGGGCGGAGATTGCCGCGCAACTGCGACCTCGCTAGGCGTTCGAGTTCAGGACTATCGGCACGTTGGGCGTCTCTTACTGACCGACGGCCTCCGCGGTCTCTCGGTCGACGCTGAAGCGCAGGTAGTAGTTATAGGTAAGGAGTACGAGCGTCCCGAAAGCAATCGATACCAGGCCGAGCTCCACGTCGTACGGCTTTTTCACGGCCAGAGAAAAACGGAGCAAGATCGTCGAAACGACGAAGGCGGCGTTGCGGAATACGAGCACGTAGTGACCGCTCAAGAGCAGCGACAGAATCAAGATCACCGCATCAGCGAAGATCATGACGGTGAAGAGGTCCAAGTAAAAGATGGTGCGGACGTCGATCGAAGGAACAGCGTCGAAACGCGCCACGCTAAACACCTCCACGCACCACTGGATGAGGTTGAAAGCCGCGATCACGAAGAGCAGAGCGCTCAACAGGAGCGCAATGATCTTCTTTCGCTCGATGAACGTTGCGACATCTCGTGCGAACGCTTCGGAGGAATCGATACTGGACGGACGGCGTCGGTTCACATGATAGAAGACAGCGACGAGGAAGAACATGAGCAAGCCGCCGCCCATATCGAGAAGGACGGCGCTGAACTCTACGACTTGACCCGCGAAGTCGGTCACCGACTCGAATTCTGCGATGTCTTTGAACACGTTGCGAATGACGATCAAGGAAAGAATTTCGTACTGTTTGCCGAGCGAGCGCGTGGTCGACTCCGGAATCGACAGGATGAGGAGCAGGACCTCGTAGAAGAGCACGAAGCTGAACGGGGTGTAGAGCGCGGACAAGTAGTTGGTGCCGACCGCAGCAACCAGCGGCGGCGGTTCGACCAGATTGCGAGCCAAGAAGACGAGAAGGGCGTGGGTGCCTAGGCCGGAGAGCGCCAGGTAGACCATCGACCGCCGAAACAAGGCGCGCCGCGCAGGCGAATAGAGCCGGTCGAATGCTGCCGCGCCGCGAGCCTGCATGAGCTCGAACGACGAGCGAGACGCGTCGTTTTTGCCCACCCCGGATTTGTCGTGCATCGGTGCGTCTGTCTTGAGCACTCGTCATGTATGGGTGCTTT
>JABDJF010000595.1 GCA_013002645.1 Myxococcales bacterium | reverse complement strand
GGACGGTCGTTCGACACGGAGCGCCTTGTTCACATCTCAGGTGACAAGGCCGCGCGGGCCGCGTTGATCCGGGCGCTTGGCACCATGTTGAATTTCCCGAATGGCGTTGGGGGCTAGGTGAGCATTGCCTTGCTCGGGTCTTCCACCTTCAGGAATCATCCACGGGATCGGCGCAGCCCAATTCCACCCAATAGTCCTCCCAGAGGATACTCGTCTCCTTGATGAACAGCGCGTCGAGCTCGCGCAGGATGGGAATGAGCTGAGCGCGCACGTCGGTTTTGCCGTATCCGGCGAGGCCGTGCACCAACTCCTCTAGGTCGCCGGACAAGGCCCTCCTGCGTCGACGAACCCTCAATAGGCGTTCGTCAGGCACTCCCTCAAAAGGGTGCCCCCGATGCCCCAGCGCCGCCGAGATGCAGCGACGCACCCCGGACACGGCCTCGGCGGACTCGTCGTCGTGTTTCTTCCTCGAAACATCGCGACCTCGGGCGTTACCCAAACGAAACGCATGGTTACGCGGCATAGTACGCCGCCGGATCCTCATCACCTACGAACTCGAGCCCCGCAGCGCAGCCGGTCCCGACGCGTTTGCACCAGGCGACCCGCGCCATCTCAGGCTGTCCCTCGAGGCTCAGCGTGCAGATCTGACCCTCGCGAAGCGCGCGCGAAAGCACGACAAAGACGCCTCCCGCGCTGATGTTGAGAGCCAAGCCCGTGGCTGGGACCGGGCTCATGATCTGAACCTCCGCATCCAGCGGCGTGCGCTCCCATCTGCGCCGCGAGCGCCCCAGATGATCGGCGCGCGATCTGCCCGGGTCGCGCTCCAGAGCAGCCAAATTTCCCCCTTGGTGTACCTCCATGCATCCCTCCCTCGGGAGCTGTAATGCATGAGGCGTGCCGTTTACTTTGATCGGCCGTGAAGACCGTGTGCGCGAAGCTTGGTCCAGAGGGTTTTTCGCGAAATGCCGAGCAGCTTGGCAGCGCGGCAGCGTTGCCAGCCCACCTGTTCTAGAATTCGACGCAGGTACTCCCGCTCGAACTCGGCCAGCGCCTCAAACAACGATTGCTCGCTCGCGGCGGCTTCGACCGCCTCGAACTGAGCGCCGCGAATCTCATCCGGAAGGTGCTGAACCTCGATCGGACCCCCGTTGCTGAGTACTGCAGCGTGCTCGATGGCGTGCTGGAGCTCCCGCACATTGCCCGGGAACGAATAGCGTTTGACTGCAGCCCATGCGCGCGCCGTGAACTCGCTCCGCTTTGCCCCTCCGTTCTCGAAAGCGCTCAAGAAGTGGGCGACGAGCACCGGAAGATCGCCAAGCCTTTCGCGGAGTGGTTTGATATGCACGCGAAAGACTTTGAGCCGATAGAATAGGTCCTCACGAAAGCGCCCATCCTTCACGCGCTCGTCGAGGTCAGCATTGGTTGCCGACAATATCCGGACGTCGACCGACTGGGTGCGGTTCGTGCCAAGCGGCTGAAACGCGCCTTCCTGCAACACGCGGAGCAGCTTCGCTTGCACGGGCAACGGCAGGTCCGTCACTTCATCGAGAAACAGGGTGCCACCGTTCGCGGCCACGAAGCGTCCCGGCCTTCGCTGGGTTGCGCCGGTAAAGGCCCCACGCTCGTATCCGAAGAGCTCGGCCTCGATCAAGCTTTCCGGAAATGCCGCGCAGTTGATCGCCACAAACGGCTCATCCCTGCGCGGGCTGGTGCGATGGAGCTCCAGGGCGACGAGCTCCTTGCCGGTGCCGGTTTCCCCGGAGATCACGACGGCACTGTCGGACGGTCCGACCGCGGCCATGAGATCTCGCAAGGCGACCATCGCTGCGCTTTGCCCTACCAATGCGTCCGTCGCTGCGCCGGGCCCAGGAGGCGGCCGACTCGAAATACGGCGCAAACCAACCACGTCGTCCACGACCGCGACCAAGCGTTTGGCCTCGAACGGCCTTGCAAGATAGTGGGGGGTGACCGTCCGAAGCGCTTCGAGCGCTTCATGCACGTCGCCCGAGCCGCTCATCAGTACGACGTCGGTTCCCGGGAACCGCTGTCGGACGCGCCAATAGAACGCCAGGCCGTCCTCTTTCGACACACTGGTATCCGAAATGAGAATGTCATAGGGATTCGCCCGAAGTTGTCGGAGCGCTTCTGCACCATCGGCCACGGCCTTTACTTGGTAGCCTGCGCCGACGAGCATGCTGCAAAACTCCTCGCGCAGTCGCGGCTCGCCCTCGGCCAGCAGCAATCGCGGAATCGCGCCGATCTCCGGCGCGTAACAACCATGGCTCGCTTCGCTCAGCTCGCCCCCCCTCGGCAATTACTCTAGCAATGGAATTCGAGGACTGATCGGAAGTGTGAGCCGACATACGCAGTTTCCGCACCTCGGTCGAACTCTACCCGGTGATTGCGCGAATAGGGTGTGGCTAATTCTCGGGCTGCACCGGAACGTTCTCGGGCTGCACCGGAACGACGTCGAATCTGCCCTCCATGCGCGCGTGGATGATGCAATCGTCTCCCCGTTCGCACGAGACCTGATGCGCGCACTCTCCCCTCGAGCTGAAATAGCTGCCCGGCTCCATGGTCTTGATGTCGGTCCCGCCTGGCTCCTCGTGCTCGAGCTCCCCCTGAATCACGACCGCGCTTAAGGTCGAGCCGTCGCTGCGCATCGTTCCCGTAAGACCGACCAGTTCCTTTGGTGATTGATCCTTGAACGCGATCAACTGGTGGCCATCGAGGTCGCCGGGATGCCGGGGTGCAGAGCTAAGAATTCGGGCAACAGCGGCGCGATGTACAGCTGAGCAAAAGTGCTGGGCGCAGTGAAGCGCAACGTCCCTGCCGCTGTCGCGCTTCCCTATCATGAATTATGAAGTCCGAATATAGGCATTTTTATTGATTGAAGAAACATTAAGATAACTCTTCCAGGCAGCCCAAAGCGCTCACCTCAGGAAAGAAGGACGGGACGATGAAAGCCATTGGCCACACGAAAGCATGCGAGCTCTCGGCAGAGAACGCCCTCGTCGAGCTAGAGGTCTCCCCTCCCAAACCGGGGCCAAGGGATCTGCTGGTCGAAGTCCGCGGCGTCTCCGTCAACCCCGTCGATGTGAAGGTCCGCGCGCTCATGGAGCCCGAAGGAGCCCATCGAATCCTCGGCTACGACGCCGCCGGAATCGTCAAGGACGTCGGCTCCGAGGTCACGCTCTTTTCGCCAGGCGACGAGGTATTCTACGCGGGCGACCTCACTCGTGCCGGTACCAACGCCGAGCTCCACCTGGTGGATGAGCGAATCGCGGGTCGCAAACCGTCCTCCCTCGGATTTGCCGAGGCCGCGGGAATGCCCCTCACCAGCATCACGGCCTGGGAGATGCTCTTCGATAGCTTCAAGCTCGAGGAGGGCGAAGGGAAAGGAGACGCGCTGCTCGTCATCGGCGGTGCTGGCGGAGTCGGCTCCATCATGATCCAGCTCGCGAAAAAGCTCACAAACCTGACGGTGATCGCGACAGCGTCTCGTCCCGAAACCAACGCATGGGTCGAGAAGATGGGAGCGGATCACGTGGTGAATCACCGCAAGCCTCTCAACGAAGAGCTCGCCGCGCTGGGCATCGCTCCGCGCTATGTCGCCTCGCTCACGAACACCGAAGATCACTTCGCGGCCATCATCGAGCTGATCAAGCCCTTCGGCCGCATCGCGCTCATCGACGACCCTTCGTCTCTCGACATCAAGCCTCTCAAGCTCAAAGCCCTCACGGTTGGCTGGGAGTTCATGTTCACCCGTTCCATGTTCCAGACCGAGGACATGAACGTGCAGCACAAACTGCTGAACCGGGTCGCCGACCTCATCGACGACGGCACGCTGCAGTCGACCGTCAACAAGCATGGCGGCCCCATGAACATCGACAACCTACGCCGTGCTCACGAGTTCCAGGAAAGCGGCTCGGCCATCGGCAAAACCGTCCTAGATGGCTTCGGACAAGCCTAATGCGAGACCTGTCTGCACACTCAGCCCCTCTGGCGCCAAGCGCTGCGACGGCCTCTGGCATCCCTTCCACCAATCGAGGCGACGACGTGCTGCCAGACTTCGCCGGATAGAGGAATCAAAGCCATGCAGAAAACCATTCTCATCACGGGTTCGACAGACGGCATCGGATTGGAGGCAGCGAAGATGCTGACCTCCGAGGGTCACCGGGTACTGCTTCATGGACGCAGTGCGCAGAAGCTGAAGAAGGCAGAAGCGGCGCTGTCCTCGCTGCCGACTGGCGCGCCCGTCGAGAGCTACGTAGCCGATCTCTCCAGTATGGCCGATGTCGACGCCTTGGCAGAGGCGGTGACCGAAAAACACGCGGTACTCGATGTGCTGATCAACAACGCGGGGGTGTTTGCCACTTCCAATAGCGTCACCACGGAAGGCCTCGATGTGCGCTTCGTCGTCAACACGATCGCCCCCTATCTGCTGACACAGCGCTGCTTGCCGTTGCTCGGGACGTCCGGCCGGGTGATCAACCTATCCTCCGCTGCTCAGTCTCCGGTCGATCTCGAGGCGCTGGCCGGACGGGTCAAGCTGTCCGACTACGAGGCGTATGCCCAAAGCAAGCTGGCGCTCACCATGTGGTCTCGCCATCTGGCGCTCGGGCTCGGCGAGGATGGCCCGGCCGTCATCTCGGTCAACCCCGGGTCGATGCTTGGGACCAAGATGGTGAAGGAGGCCTTTGGAAAGGATGGCGGCGATGTCCGAATCGGTGCGGGCATACTCTGTCGCCTGGCTCTCGGGGACGAGTTCGCCACCACGTCCGGCCAGTACTTCGACAACGACTCAGGCACGTTTGCATCGCCCCATCCCGACGCGCTCAATCCGCTGAAGTGCAACGACGTCGTGCGCGCGATCGACGCGACCTTGGCTCAGTCGTAGGCAGGATCAGACGACGCGGTTTCGTTGCACACCGAGGTCGATTGTGGCGTCATCGGTTCGAATTGACGCTTCCACGAGGTCGCCCGCCTCGAGTCGACGGGGGTTCTTCTGCGCGGCGCGCCGGATCAACGTTTGG
>JABDJF010000584.1 GCA_013002645.1 Myxococcales bacterium | reverse complement strand
CGGCACCAGCCGAACCTTGAACACGCAAGGGCTCGTGCTTCGTTGCCGAGCTCATCACGGTGTGCCTGACATACGAGGTCGTCGTCCTAGACCTCCAAGCTGTCCTTGATGTTTTCCATCGATAACTGGGCTTCTCGTTGGTTGCGCTTGAGCACGAGCTGTTCGGCCAGCTTCCCCAGCACGGGAACCGGGATGGTGTAGTCCAACTCCAGGTCCAGCTTTGTCCCGCCCTCATACGGCGCGAGGGTGAACGTGAACCTGCTCGTGATGCCGCCTTTGCTGTCTGTGACCGAGCGCTCGTTCGGCACCTGCTCTTTCACCGTGGTCTCACCCCGAAGCGGAACCCCAAGCATGCTGTATTTCCAGTGATAGTGCTGACCGACGCCAGACCCGGTCACATCCGTCACCTCCGTCCAGCCGACCAGCCACTCTGGGCCCTTGGTTGGATCCGTGATGTACGCATAGACCTTCTCGACAGGTGCGCTGATGCTGATGCTTTTGTTTATCGTGGGCATGCCTTCACCCTCCTTGTCGGGAAGACGCTATCAGGAGGTCCTGTTCTTGGGCATACGTAATTCTTTACTCGATTGCCGATTGCAGGTGCAGGTTTCGCGTTTGAGCCGCGCCGGCGCGGCGGTGCGCTCGCGAATAGAAACCACCGAAGCGGGGCTGGTGCAGCCTGTAATCCGTCAGCTACGGGCGGAGCGCTGGCTCTTGCTCGGGCGCCGTCGCCTCGGCGGAACCTTCAAGCCGCTCATCAATCGGTCCGTCGTCGCGTGAACGCCGGTCAACCCCAAAGCGCGAAAAACACAATCAACGCGCTTACCACGAGACCGACCATCGCTGCGTGCGTCTCTCCCTTGGCCACAAAAACTCCTTCCATGATCCTACCCACCGCCACAGCGACGTCCAAATCTCATGTGAGGCGCGTCACAACGAGCCAGCCAACCACTTGTTCTGGAGCACCCGAACCGCCCGCCGCCGCGCTCTTACGCCAGCAGCGAGTCGATCGGCTGGTTGAGCTCGCCCAGATTGTCCTCAACACCGATGCTTCGCATTGCGGTCAGAGTCACTTCAGCCGGGTGCCGGTCCGACGCGACTATGTGTTCGCCAAGTTTGAGTGTCGATCCATTGCCTGCGACGAGCACCATCATGTTCTCCGTCGAGTGGGTGGAGTCGTTTCGATCGCCCTCCGGATCGTAGCCGCGCCCACCTTCGAACAGAAACACCATCGCAGTTTGATCTAGAAGTGTTCCGCCCATCTCTTCCGTGGAGCGAAGTTTGTCGATCAAGTAGGTCCAATGACGCATGTGCCAGCCGACTGCGTCGGCAAAGTCTTCCATCTCGCCAGCCCCGTGGCCGAGCTCGTGAAAATCAGCGCCGACCCCGATCAGCTCGAGAGCGCTCATGAACGATTGCGCGAACGTGTGCTGTAGGCTGACGGCACGCGTCAGGTCACAGGTGATCGCCATGTGAATGAGGTCGTTCATCACACGAGCGCGCTGTTCTTCTTGCGCGTAGCCAATCACGCGCCCCGCGTCTTTGTCCGATTCGATGTACGTCACCGCTACGGGGTCGGGTCCGGGATGCGGAAACACGTTGCAGGCTCCGGTTGGCTCCGAAATTTCCGATAGCCTGCGCTCGAGGTCGCGAATCTCGTCGAAGTGGCGTTCGATGCGCACCAAATCGCTTCGTCCCAAACGGGCGCGGAGCCGGTCGGCGCGAGTGCCAACGAGGTCGAGGATGCTCTGATCCTGCGCGAGAAGAAAGCGTCGCTGCGCTGCGTCCGCGGGGTCGTCTGGTACAAAGCCTGTGAAGAGTTGCTCATATGCAAGGCTCGGTTGAGCGATCGGTTCGCGTTCGCGAATCGACCCGTTTGCGTCCTCGTATGAAACGCGTCCTTTGGACGTTCCGCCGCGATAGCTCTCTGCTTGAATGCGATACTCGAGGGAACGGAACCGCAGTCCGTCATCCATCGCCCGCGCTACCACTTGATCTGCAGTTGGTGCGAACGGACGCGAGTTGCCTGCGCTGCTGCCGGTGTGTTGCGACCGAGCGCCACTCAAGAGCGGTCCAAGCGTGCTCGCATGAAAGTTGATTGGGCGGCCCGCCGTGGGCGCTCCAGATCCGGTGTCCCACGGAATCTTGAGTCCCGACACGACCGACACTTGATCCTGAACAGACGCCAACGGTGCGAGTGCACGGGGTAGGTTGTATCCAGCGCCCTGGTTGCTTGGAATCACGAGGTCGAGCCGGGGCAGCGAGGAGCCGGCAAAGCAAATCACCATGCGCTTGCGTGGATCGACCGCAGCCTGAGCGGCCGACCCGTGCATAACCTCGAGCAACGGCAGCGAGATTGCGGTTCCGCCTAAGCCTGCAAGGAACGCGCGTCGAGGGAGCCTGAATGGTTTGCCCATCGTTCTACTCCTCCACCCGATA
>JABDJF010000567.1 GCA_013002645.1 Myxococcales bacterium | reverse complement strand
GTCCTGAAGCTCACGATTGCCGAGGATCTGCGCCTGAGACGCCCGCTCCGCATTCAGGACCTTTCCGCGCAGCGGCAGGATCGCCTGGGTCTTTCGGTCCCGGCCCTGCTTGGCGTTGCCACCGGCGCTGTCCCCCTCGACCAGAAAGAGCTCGCTGTCCTGGGGATTGGTGCTCGAACAGTCGGCCAACTTGCCGGGCAGGTTCAATCGGTGGCTCACGGCGGTCTTGCGGGAAACCTGCTGGCTTGCCGCGCGGCTCGCAGCGCGCGCCCGCGAGGAGATGATGACGCGAGCGATGATCGCTTCGGCTGCCGTCTTGTTGTTGAGAAGCCACTGTTCAAACGCCGTCCGCACCGAGGACTCGATTTGCGCCGTGACCTCGGGGTTGTTGAGCCGATCCTTGGTCTGCCCCTGGAACTGCGGTTCCTCGACGTATACGCTCAGCAGCGCGACCAATCCCTCTCGGATGTCGTCGGCCGTGACCTTCACGCCCTTCGGCGTGAGCTTGTGCGTTTCCATGTGGTTCCGAATGGCCTTCGAAAGCCCCTGCTTGAAGCCATTCTCGTGCGTGCCGCCCGAACCCGTGGGAATGCCATTGGCGTAGGAACGAATCAGCTCGTCGGTGTCCTCGGTCCATCGCAGCGCGACTTCGAGCCTCGGCTCCCCCTCACTCTCGACAGTGAACGGCTCCGTATGCACCGAAGGCTGGCCGCGCTCGGTGACCAGCTTGTCGAGAAAGTCGACGATCCCTCCTGGATGCTCGAACTCCTGGCGCTCGCCGTTCTTCTCGTCGACGAACACGATCTTGAGTCCCCGATGAAGGTACGTCTTCGCCTCGAGACGATCCGCCACGCGCTTCGAATCAAACGCAGTCCGCTTTCCGAATATCTCCATGTCGGGTCGGAAATGAATCGCGGTGCCCCGCTTGCTGGTCTTCGCTCCCCGCTTGAGCTTCGCGGTGGCCTTGCCTCGCACATACGACTGCGAGTAGGTCTTCCCCCCGCGCCAAACGCTTGCGGTCAACTCCGACGAGAGCGCATTGACGACCGACGAGCCCACCCCGTGCAGGCCACCAGCAACCTGGTAGCTCTTCCCTTCGAACTTGCCGCCCGCATGAAGGGTGGTGAGGATGAGCTCGAGCGCGGACTTTTTGAACTTCGGATGCGTGTCGACCGGAATGCCCCGACCGTTGTCGGTGATCGTCGCCCCGTGGTGATCCTCGTCGAGCACCACCTCGATGCGAGAGGCATGTCCGTTGATCGCCTCATCGACCGAGTTGTCGAGAATCTCCCAAAGCAAGTGATGGTACCCGTGCGCATCGGTGCCTCCGATGTACATCGCTGGTCGCTTGCGAACGGGCTCCAAGCCTTCGAGGACATCGATGTCTTTGGCGGTGTACGCCACTACTCCTCCGGGAACACGGGAATCTCGGGTTCTTGATAGACTTCACCTTCAACCGCGCCGCGCGTGAAGAGCTGAAAGCCCTTCCCTCCGCGGGACACGATTTCATACTTGCGAAGCGTGACTCGGTACTCGCTGCCGCCGTCGCGCTGTGCGATCAAGACATCGTCGTCATAGGACAGCACCCTTGCCGCCAGGACCTCGTCGTCCTTAGCCAACTTGATGAGCATCACGCCACGGCCCGCGCCGGCCAAAAGCGAAACATCATCGGCTTCACAAACCAGGGCGCGGCGCTGCCTGGTCACGCAGGCGAGACAATCCTCTGCGAAGACCGGCGCAACGTAGATCACTTCGTCTCCTTGCTTGGGTCGCGTGAACTTACGACCCGACCGTGTCGACGGCTCTCGGTGGGCACGAAGCGAGAATCGTAGGGCGAGCCCGCCGCGTGTGACCGCGATGGCATACGGCTCCTCGGGCTCTTCGGACCCCTCTTCCACCGGCGGGACGTCCAAGAAACGAGGGTCGAAGCCCATTGCGCCGACGATACGCTCCCCGTCGGCCATCTTGAACATGGTCTGCAACGGCGTGCCGTGGCCGGTCGTCGCCGCTATGTCGACGATGCGGCTCACGTAGCAGACACCATGGCTGCTGAAGAACGCAACCGTGTTCTTGGTCGAACCCGCCAACACTGCCAGCACCCGGTCGCCCTTTCGCACTCGGGTCGAGGCTACGTCCTTGACGCGCTGCTGACGCTTGACCCAGCCCTGCTCCGTGACGACGACCATTGCGTCCTCGTCGACGATGAACGCTTCGGCATCGAACTCGGGCTCGTCGAGCTTGGCGCTGATGCGAGTGCGGCGAGGATCGGCGTAGCTCGACGCCAGCTCCTGCAGCTCGGCGCGTACCAGCTTCCAGCGCGCGGCGGGGCTCTTGAGCAGCTTCTGGACTCGACGCGCTTCCTTTTGTTTCTGCTCGAGCTCGGAGCGAATCTCCAGAATCTGGAGCTTTGCGAGGCGGTAGAGCTTCAGCTCGAGGATCGCGTCCACTTGCAGGTCGTCGAGTCCAAAGCGTTTCATCAGCTTCTGGGCCGCGTCCTGCTTGCCCTCCGATTTCCGGATGATCCGAATTGCCTCGTCGAGCGCGTCGAAGACGATGACGAAGCCCTGAAGGATGTGAATGCGCTTGAGGAGCTGGTCGAGCTCGAACTCGAGCCGCTTGGTAACCACCTCCATTCTGAAATCGAGGAAGTGCCGAAGGATCGCCTTGAGGCCGATACGCTGCGGCGCGGCCACCTCGGGGTTCGACGTCGGAACGAGGCAGGTGAGATTCACCTGCACGTTGGTCTGCAGCGGCGTGTTCTTGTAGAGATACGCCATGATGAGCTGCGGATCCGCGTCCTTCTTCATCTCGCAGACGATGCGGCAGTCGTCGGTGCTCTCGTCACGCACGTCGAGGAGCAGCGGCATCTTCTTCGCGATGATCACCTCGGCGATCTTCTCTACGACGGTGCTCCGCTCGACCGAGTACGGGATCGAGCGAATCACGATCGTGGGGTTGCCGCTCCGGGGCTTTTCGGTCTTCCATTCGCCGCGGAGCTTGAGCGAGCCCTGTCCGTTCTCATAGGCCGCCGCCAGCTCGCTGTTGCTGCTGATGAGCTCGCCGCCGGTCGGAAAGTCGGGCCCCTTCACGAACTTCATCAGTTGCTTGGTCGTGAGGTCGCCGTCGATGAGCGCCACGCAAGCTTTGATCACCTCGGACAAATTGTGAGGTGGAATCGAGGTTGCCATGCCAACCGCAATGCCCTGCGAGCCATTCACCAGCAGGTTCGGAAACCGCGCGGGCAGGACGATCGGCTCGAACAGCCGGCCATCGTAGTTCGGCCGGAACGCCACCGTCTTCTTGGCAAGCTCGACCAGGAGCTCGTCGGCCAGCTTCTGGAGCCGGGCTTCGGTGTACCGCATCGCCGCGGCCGAGTCGCCGTCCGGCGAACCGAAGTTGCCGCGCCCGTCTACCAGCGGCGCGCGCATGGTGAACGGCTGCGCCATACGGACCAGGGCGTCGTAAATGGCGGTGTCTCCGTGCGGGTGAAATTTGCCCATCACATCGCCGACGATGGCGGCCGACTTTCGATGCTTGACGTCGCTCCGAAGCCGAAGCTCGTTGTACATGGTGTACAGAATCCGCCGCTGCACCGGCTTGAGGCCGTCTCGGACATCAGGCAGCGCACGGGAGGTGATGACGCTCAGCGCGTAATTGAGATATCGGCGCTGCGCTTCGACGACGAGCGATGCGTCCTCGATGCTGTCCATGGGCAGCTCGATCTGCGGAGCCCCCTTCTTCTTGCGACGCCGCGCCATCCGAAAACCTGCTCGCATGTAGCAGCCTCGCAAAAGGCGGGGCAACTATTGCGTTTGCAAAACTTCGAAAGCAGTTAAGGTTTGTGCTCCAGAGGCCAGAGATGATTCACCGGCTTGGCTCCCTTCCCGACTGCAAACGCATGGGCGAGGGCCCCCACGAGCCAGTCCTTGGCCCCGCCGACTGCAGCGCAGAGATCCTCCCCGAAAGCGAGTCGACACGCGATGGCCGCGGAGAGCGCGCAACCCGTCCCATGAAATCGGCCGGGGACGATCGTGGCGGCCTTTAGCTCGCTCAGCTCCCCGTCGTGTAGGAGCAGGTCGGTGCCTCGGTCCGCCCCTTCGAGGTGACCGCCCTTGATCAATACGGCGGCGGCGCCAAGCGAGGCAATCCGCTCGGCGGCTTTGTACGCATCGTCGAGCGTGCGCACGGGCATCTCTGCCAGCAAGCCCGCCTCGTCGGCGTTTGGGGTGATCAAATCAGCGTGCGGAATGACGGCGTCCTTGTAGGCGGCGACCATATCTCCCCGCGACAAGGGCGTACCCCGGCTCGGAAGCCAGACTGGGTCGACCACCCAATCGAATTGTGTCTCCGTCATGATGGAGCCCAGAACCCTAGCCACCTTCGGAGAGCCGAGCGCACCAGTCTTGGCCGCCGCAGGGGCCAAATCCGAAAGCACGGCCGAAAGCTGGGCGCGCACGAGGTCTGCCGGGAGTAGCTCGACCCGCCCGACCTCGAGGCTGTCCTGCACGGTGATCAGGGTCGGCACCGCGGCGCCATACGCGCCGTGCTGATGGATGGCCTTGAGGTCTGCCTGAAGTCCGGCGCCACCTGAGGGATCGGAACCCGCCACCGTCAATACGATCGGAGGCGCCGCAGTCATGAATGTTCGAGCAATTTGCGGCACTCGACCAGCGCGAGCCGTGCGGCTTCGTCGATTTGAGGAAAGTCGACGCCCAAATTCCGAAGCGTCTCTCGAACGATGCGGGCGACTTGGAGCCGCATGTAGGGCTTGCTGTCGGCGGGGATCGCATACCAGGGCGCCCAGGGACGCGAGGTTTCGTTGAGTGCATCTTCAAACGCGTGCATGTAGTCCGGCCAGCGCTCTCGCTCTTTGACGTCGCCCGGGTTGAACTTCCAATTCCTGCTCGGCTTCTCGATTCGGCGAAGCAGGCGTCTCTTCTGCTCCTCCAAAGACACATTCAAGAAGAACTTCACGATGACGGTACCGTTTTGGGCGAGGTGCTGCTCGAAGCTCCGAATCGATTCGTATCGCTCGCTCCAAAGCGTCTCGAGGTTCAGGTTGGGCAAGCGCTGACCTCCGAGGAACTCCGGGTGCACGCGAACCACGAGCACTTCTTCGTAGTGGCTGCGGTTGAAGACGCCGATTCGACCGCGCTCGGGCAACCTCTCGCTAACGCGCCAAAGAAAGTCGTGCTCGAGCTCCTCGTCCGAGGGCGCTTTGAACGACGAAACCTGAAAACCGGCGGGATTCACGCCGGTGAAGACGTTTCGTATCGTGCCGTCCTTCCCTCCGGCATCCATCGCTTGAAACACGAAGAGCGCAGCGTATCGATTGTCGGCATAGAGCTTACGCTGAAGCTCGTAGATGTCGGCCGTGTGCTCGCGGCGCTCGGCCTTCACCGCATCCTTGTCGACTTTCCCTGCCGGCGCCGTCGGCGCTTCGGCAGTTCGAAAGCTACCGTCGAACGGAACCAAGAAATCGCTCTTCGGCGCGCTCCATTTGCGAGTTACGGTCATTCAGCGGACTATACACC
>JABDJF010000532.1 GCA_013002645.1 Myxococcales bacterium | reverse complement strand
TTGATCATTGGTGCAGGTGGAGTCGGCGGCGTCGTCACCCACAAGTGCGCAGAAGACCGCGACACGTTCTCCGAGATTGTGCTCGCGAGCCGAACCCTGTCGCGTTGCGAGAAGATCCAGAAGCAGGTTCGAGACCTGCGAGGCCGTGAAATCGAGATTGCCCAAGTCGATGCCGACGACGTCGCACAAACCGTTGCGCTGATCAAACGCGCGCAGCCGGACCTGCTGATCAACGTCGCCCTTCCGTTCCAGGACCTGCCTCTGATGGACGCCTGCCTCGAAGCCGGCGTCGACTACCTGGACACGGCCAACTACGAGCCGCCGGACGAGGCGAAGTTCGAATACAAATGGCAATGGGCCTATCAGGACCGATTCGAATCCGCCGGACTCATGGCCCTGCTGGGCTCGGGCTTCGACCCGGGCGTGACCAACATCTTCTGCGCCTACGCCCAGAAGAAGCTGTTCGACGAAATCGACTACATCGACATTCTCGACTGTAACGGCGGGGACCACGGCCACCCCTTCGCGACCAATTTCAATCCGGAGATCAACATCCGCGAGATCACGCAGCGCGGCCGCTATTGGGAGGACGGGGAATGGGTCGAGATCGATGCGATGTCGCAGTCGCGGATGTTCGACTTCCCGGCGGTCGGAGAACGCAAGGCGTATTTGCTCTACCACGAAGAGCTGGAGTCCTTGGTGAAACACATCGACGGACTCAAGCGCATTCGTTTTTGGATGACCTTCGGAGAGGAATACATCACGCATCTGCGCGTGCTTCAGAATGTCGGTATGACGAGCATCGAACCGATCGCGTACGAGGGCCGAACGATCGTCCCGATCAAGTTTTTGAAAGCCCTGCTGCCCGACCCCTCGACCCTCGGTGAGAACTACACGGGGAAAACGAGCATCGGCTGCCTGATCGAAGGTCGAAAAAACGGCGAGCCAAGAAAGGTATTCATTTACAACTTCTGCGACCACGAAGAATCTTGGAAAGAGGTTCGCGCACAGGCGGTTTCGTACACGACCGGCGTCCCCGCGATGGTCGGCGCGAAGATGTTGCTGACCGGGCAATGGCGCGGCAAAGGCGTGTTCAACGTAGAGCAGTTCGACCCGGAGCCCTTTCTCGAAGAGCTCGGCCGGCGTGGCCTGCCCTGGCACGTGGAGGAGATGTAGTGCTCCCCTGCGCCCAGCTCGAGCTCAGCCGTGTCGACTCACCGGCCTACGTGATCGACGTCGCTGCCCTGAAGAGCAATTTGGAGCTCTTGGCGCACGCTCAGCGCGCGGCCGATTGCCAGATCTTGCTTGCGCTGAAGGGCTTCGCCACTTGGGCGACGTTCCCGCTGGTGGGCAAGTACGTCGAGGGCGTGTCCGCGAGCGGGCCCGACGAAGCGCGACTGGGCCGGGAAGAGCTCGGCAAGCAGGTCCATACCTATTGCCCGGCGTTTGACGAGGCGTCGCTGCGTGAATCGATTCGCTACTCCGACCACGTTGTCTTCAACTCCCCTTCACAGATCGATCGCTTTCGCGCGGTCATCGATGAGCACGCGTCGGAGACGAGCTTTGGGCTTCGCATCAATCCGGAGCACTCTGAAGTCGATGTCGCCATCTATGACCCCTGCGCGGCCGGGTCGCGCCTCGGCGCCACCAAGCGGGCTCTGATGAAAGCCAACCTTCGGGGCATCGAGGGCCTGCACTTCCATACCCTTTGTGAGCTCGGCGCGGACGCGCTTCAACGTACGCTCGCCGTCATCGAAGACGACTTTGCACACTGGCTGAACGACGCGAAATGGGTGAACTTCGGAGGCGGCCACCACATCACCAAGCCCAACTACGACGTTGCGCTGCTCATCGACTTGGTTCGGGAGTTCAAGCGCGCGCACCGTGTCGACGTCTACCTCGAGCCGGGGGAAGCGATTGGGTTGAACGCCGGCGTTCTCGTCGCTACGGTGCTCGACCTCATCGAGAACGGTGGGCAGGTCGCCATCCTCGACACCTCCGCGACGGCGCACATGCCCGATGTGCTGGAAATGCCTTACCGCCCAGAGATTCGAGGCGCGTCGGAGCCGGGAAAGCTGGCGCACAGCTACCGGCTCGGTGGACTGAGCTGCTTGGCCGGCGACGTGATTGGGGAGTACTCCTTTGCGAAACCACTGAGAGTCGGCGACCGGCTCGTCTTCGAGGACATGGCGCACTACACGATGGTCAAGACCACGACGTTCAACGGGGTCCGGCTGCCATCGATCGCGCTCTATGACCCGGCAGACGACTCCTACCGCGTCCAACGAAGATTCGGATACGAGGACTACCGCAGCAGGCTCTCTTGAGCCTTGAACTTCGACCTGAAGCGGTAAGACTCGGGTGATGGGCGCCTTCTCGGACTTCACGCAGTATGCCAAAGAAACAGGCGCACGCCTGAGCGCTCAGCCGCTCTTGTTTGAAACGACGAAGCGGCTCGACGTCACGCAGCAGGAGCTTTTCAACTACGTGACCGACTTCGATCGATCGAGCGAGTGGATCATCGGCGCAAAGAAGAGCTGGACCGACGACAGTGAAGCTGAAGCCCCAGGCGAGGTCGGAGCGGTTCGCGTCATCGAGAGCGGCGCCTCGACGCTGATCAAAGAG
>JABDJF010000511.1 GCA_013002645.1 Myxococcales bacterium | reverse complement strand
TCATGCCGCCGGTTCCCGTCGAGCCTCCAGAGCCTGCCATGCCGCCGGTGCCCGCCATCGGATTGTCGTCGTCATCGCCACACCCGACCGCTGCCAGGGCGGCGGCCAACACCATCGATGCCATCCTTGCCTTCATCTTCCACGTCCTTCCTTGTGCGACCGCGTCGCGACTCTCATCGAGAGGAAAGCTAGGTCAATCCCGGAGCGGCTAGACTGCACCCGCCGCATCGCAAGCGTCAACAGCGAATGCGCAAGCCCCGTGATCTGCGGGGCTTAGCGGGAGGGCTCGCGACTATTCCTGGTCGATCGCAACCTTCTTCGCTTCGTCGTGGAGGTCCGAACGCGAAGCGAAGCGCGCAAGGCCGAGGCGGAGCTCGAAGCATATGACCCTGTTCGACGTGGGCGGTCACGATAGCAGCGACGCGGTCATCGCGATGTTCGCCGAGGCGTTTGGAGACGCGTACCGACACATCGCGGTTGGCAAGCGCATCGTCGTCGGGCCGCCGGACTGACCGGGCCCCGATCTGCAAGGCATACTAGTCGCTGGCGGGGTACCCATCGGTCCGGACTTCACGTCGTCGCGTTGCGCCGAGCTCCACGCCCATCTGGAATGGTAGCCAGTGTCAGTGGCAGTGGCAGCGGCAGTGTCAGCGACAGCGTCAATGCCGGTGTCCCTGTCACCGGCTTGGGCAGCCCCAGAGGTCCACCACCTGGCAGTCCGTTTCCTTCATGATCCGGCAGCCGCTCCGGGTGACGGAGGGGGCTTCTCGTGCGTCGGTGATCACGACGGTCCCGCAGCGGCCGTCGTCGCGGGGCTCGATGAAGGTTGCGAAGGTGATGAATCCGGGGTCGTTCGGCGTGCCAAACATGCGGTACTCGGTGGGCGTGCAGGCCTTTCGGGCCTCTGCAATGCAAGCCCTGTGCTCTGCGCGAACCTCGGCATTGTCGAGCCGGTAGTCGTAGCCGTCCGGGCAAACTTGATAGTCGAGGCCGGTCTGCCGCCTGTGGGCTTCGACGACCTCATCGAGCGTGGGGAGTGGGCCTTCGTGCCGGACCACCGGAATTGGCTTGGGTCGGTCGAGACAACCGCGGCGTTTCCGAAACGCTCGAGAAGTTTGTTGAGTCCGAGCTTGTCTACTGACATATTTGCTGGAGTTCTTGGCAAGCACAACGAGCATCGCATCGGTCACCGAGCCGTTATACGCCAGATTGTTTTGAACCATAGGGTCCGAGTCGTGGAGCAGTCGCTCGAGGACATCTAAAGGCGTATTGGGATTCGCGGCAAGCGAGGTTCGAGCCGAATGGTCTTCGTACATGCGCCGGAGCACCTCGGGCTCGGTCTTCGGGTTTCGCGCGACCACAGTTCTGACTAGCCAATGCTCGTTGGTGCTGAGCTTCTGGAGGAGCTCCATGGATGAGCTTCGGTTGTCGGCAATGGCGATGAGAACTGCGGGGTCGTACCGCACCCCGAATCGATCGTAGAGAACGTCGAGCTCCTCTGCGGTTTGAGCCGACGTAGCGCGGCGCCAAAGGATTCGAGTGTAAGTACGCTGCCCGGCGTACGCGATCGCAAGTACGACGATCGTAACTGCGACGGCGGTACGAATGCGCGCGCTGATGTTGGGAGCCCACTTGACACCTGCCTCACGTCGCGCGCGCGCGGAGTAGAACAAAAACGCTCCGCTCCAACCGACGGCCAGGGCGGCGAGCCACACCATCGGCCCGACCATCATGAGCTCAGCTAGCCCACCCGGAACTGCCATCGAGCGATCAGACTTGAGCATGGCGAAATAGAGATAGAGATCGTACGCACAAAACGCAGCGCATGCGGCTCCGACACCCGTTCCGATCGCCTTTCGGTTGATGGTCGGGTTTCGTGAAACCCACAGCCTCGCGCCCAGGTAGACCAGGGTGGCCACGAGGGCCGGGGCCAACATCACCCCGAGCAACCAAGGGTCGAACAGGCGCGTCATGTCTGACTCGAGATTAGCGTCAGCGCGAAAGCAGTGAGTCGCGCGCCGCCGTCCGCCTCACCGGTTGAAGGACCGGGGAGCTCATGCCGAATTGTTGGTTTCTGATTGGTGCCAAACTGCCGTCGCCCCAGCTCCTCGATGGCCCTCGCCCGACCCGCCATTGGATTCATGATAGCCTCCTGGGATCCGTAAAGCAGAAACTGTGCCGTCATCGAAACATTTGAAATCATTGATAAAATAGAAAAGCGCTCATATGCAAAGTGCAAAAAATGTACACCAAGTGTACACAGTTAGTACACGAGTGTCGGCCGTGCTCGGCGTCAGCGTCAGTGCGAGCGTCAGTGCCAGCGACTGTGTATCTGGGGTGAGTTTGCTCCTAGCCACTGCGCCAGCCCGCGTAGGCGCTCATGATCTTGAAGACCGTTTGCTCGATTGCGCTC
>JABDJF010000496.1 GCA_013002645.1 Myxococcales bacterium | reverse complement strand
TTCTGCGCAACCTGCTCGACAACGCCATCAAGTTCACCGAACGCGGCGAGGTCACGGTACGTTCCATCCTCGACGGAAAAAACAAAGACGGGGTCCAGGTTCGCTTCGAAATCGTCGACAGCGGTGTCGGCATCGATCCCTCGCATCACGAGGCGATATTCGAGCCCTTCGTGCAACAGGACGGCAGCTCCACGCGTCGCCACGGGGGGACGGGCCTCGGACTCGCCATCGTCAAGTGCACCGCCACACTCATGGGCGGCTCGGTTGAGATCGACTCCCAGCCTGGCAATGGCAGCAAGTTCAGCGTGCTGCTGCCGTTCAACGTGGTCCAAGGATCCACCCAATCGAGCGATGAGACACGTCCATTGAAAAAACTTCTGGACCACAGCGTCGCGACGAGTGAACACGCTCGCGTGGATGGGGGACTGCGAGTTCTCGTCGCCGAGGACAACCCCGTCAGTCAAAGGCTGATCCTCTCCGCGCTGGTCAATCGCGGCCATCACCCGCATCTGGTCGAAGATGGGCGGGCCGCGGTCGACGCCGCCGCAAGCGAACGTTTCGATCTGGTGCTGATGGATATGACCCTGCCGGTACTCGACGGATTCAGCTCGGCGGCCGTCATCCGTCAGAAGGAACGCCAAAGCGGTTCTCGTGTGCCGATCGTCGGGATGACCGACCCACCCACCGTTCCAGATGATCTGCGCTTTCGCGCCGCGGGTCTCGATGCCGGGATGGCCAAACCAATCGACGGCGATGCGCTGGCCACGCTGCTGGAAAAACTCCAGGAAAGCGCCCGATCCCGTGATCTCGCCAAGCGCTTCGCTTCACTGGAGAGTCCGCTGGTGGAGATCCAGCAATTGATGGAAGAGGCGGGTGGAGACATTGAGACGCTGGCCAAGTTGAGCCAGATGTTTGTCGAGAGCCGTGCGGAACTTCTGAAGCCGCTCGAGATCGCCATCGATGAGCAGAACTCCGGAAGACTCGCGCACGCGGCTCACGAATTGACCGGGACCTTGCGCTCGATGGCCGGGCGCGTCATGCAGCCCACAAGCTGGAGTTGATCGGTCGGGACGGCCGTCTGGCCGAGGCGCCGCCGGCACTCACCGCTCTCCAGCACGAGATCGAGCAGCTGGCAAGAGAGCTGCGGTCCATCGTGGACGAGGCAGCCCCGACCGCAGGCACGCATTAGGCATTAGCGCTTGCAAATTTCGAACTTCTAGTCCATATTCTGGTCATGCGGCCAGATTCCAAGCCGGGCGGTAAGGGCCGCCCCTCCTTCATCGAGGAAGCGCGCCGACGCCAGATCGTCGATACGGCGATCAAGACCATTGCGGCCCTGGGATATTCCGCGACCTCCTTGGCCGAAATAGCCCGCGAGGCCGGGATCAGCAAGGGAGTGATCTCCTACCACTTCGAAGGCAAGGACGAGTTGATCGAGGAAATCCTCTCGCGCCTCCTGCGCGAGCCCGCGGCGTTCATCAAGAAACGTGTCGAGGCCAAGACAAGCACGCAGGACAAACTGGCTGCTTACGTCGACGCCAACTTCGAGTTCGCCAAGGGTCATCGCGACTACCTGCTGGCGCTGGTCGACCTCTGGGGGCGCCGTAATCCGACGCAGGCACACAACCGTTTCGAATCCGAGGCCTACGAGCCCTCCCGCCGCTACCTCTCACGCATCCTCGAGAACGGCTGTCGGGCCGGTGAGGTTGCAGCCGTCCCCGCCAAGGCGATGGCATCCGTCATCCAGGCTTCAATCGACGGAGTGCTGCTTCAATGGGCCTTCGATCCCAACGCCGTCGATCTCGACGCCTGCTGCAGCGAAATTCGTCAGATGATCGCCGGTCACGTCGCGCCGAAGAATGATAGCCGCGCCGCGTTCGGAACTTGACCCCCACATGCCAACACACACGCTACAAAAGGACTGAAGAGATGAGCACCAAACCCGAGAAACAGATGCAGAATGACGACGCCCCGGTGATCGATACGACCGGAATGTCCAAGGGCAAAGTCGAGGCACTCGAACTGACCGAGGCCTCCCGCGAAGGTCACTGGGAATACCCGACATTCGCAGGTGCGCTC
>JABDJF010000478.1 GCA_013002645.1 Myxococcales bacterium | reverse complement strand
ATCCGAAGGTTGGAATGATGTCGGCAATCATTCCGCCGAGGAGCATTTCGCGAGACGCCGCGAGATTGTACCAGCACGGCGGCCGGACCCGCACCCGGTAAGGTGTGCCGCTCCCATCCGAGACGATGTGGAAGCCCAGCTCGCCGTTGCCGCCCTCGGTGAAGCTGTAGACCTCGCCCTTCGGTGTGCGCAGCCCTTCCATCACGAGCTTGAAGTGGGCGATGGTGGCCTCGATCGTCGTGTAGACCGCGTCTTTTTCCGGGTAGACGATGCGTGGGTCATCGACGTTGACAGGGCCGTCGTCGGGCATCTGCTCGATCGCCTGCTCGATGATGCGAACCGACTGCCGGATTTCCTCGAGGCGAACCATGAACCGGTCCCAGTTGTCTCCGTCCTCGCCGACCGGCACGTCGAAATCGAAGCGGTCGTACACGAGGTAGGGATGATCTTTGCGAACGTCGTAGGGAATGCCAGTGGAGCGGGCAACCGGACCGGTGACTCCGTACGAAAGCGCCTGCTCTTTGGTCAGGACACCGACGCCCTGCATGCGGTCGAGGAAGATGCGGTTTCGGAGGAGCATCGTCTCCGTTTCCTTCACCACTTTGTGAAGCTCGGGAATCAGGCGCAGGACGTCGTCTTTGAACGTTGCGGTCGGCGGCTCGGCCATGCCTCCGATTCGGCCGAAGCTGTGCGTCATCCGGGCACCGGTTTCGCGCTCGAGAATGTCCCAAACCCAATCGCGCACCTTGAGCAGCCAGAGAAACGGCGTGAACGCCCCGAGCTCCATCGCCGACGCGCCGTTGCACGTGAAGTGGTCCGAAATGCGCGAAAGCTCCCCGAGAATCACGCGGTAGTACTGACAGCGCTCTGGCACCTCGATTTCTAGAAGCTTCTCGACCGCAAGCGACCAGCCCACGTTGTTCAGCATCGGGGAGACGTAGTTGAGGCGGTCTGCGTACGGAAACACCTGTGCCCAGGTCCCGCGTTCGCAAGACTTCTCGAAGCCGCGGTGCAGGTAGCCCGGTTGCACGTCGAGATTGACGAGGGTCTCGCCATCGAGGTCCATGACCATGCGAATCGTGCCGTGCATCGCCGGGTGCGACGGCCCCATGTTCAGGCGCATCGGGTCCTCGGAAAGCTCCAGCGCCGCCGCTTCGTTCGACAGCTCGTCCGCTGGTTCCATCTAGGCCTCCGAGCCTTCCTCTGAGGCCGGTTCGGCGGCCGTCTCCGCTTCGGCTTCCGCGGCCATCCGCGCCTCAATCCTGGCTTGAATCTGCTCCGCGGCCTCCGAATCGCTCAGGGTGCGCCGCTGGCCTTGCTGCACCCCAATCGAAGGGGAGACCTGCTGGTCGCGACCGGCTAGGCGGGACTCCCAGTCGATGCGCGCGAAAGGCTGGCCCTCCTCGATACCGAACGGTGCCAGCTTTTCGATTTCGCCGACCTCGCGGTACGGCACCAGCGGTTGCGCTTTGTCGATGGGGTAGTCCTTGCGAAGCGGATGCCCGACGAACTCTTCATAAAGCAGGATGCGGCGCATGTCGGGATGATCTTTGAACTTGATTCCAAACATGTCCCAGACCTCGCGCTCGGCCCAGTTGGTGCCCGCCCACAGTCCGCTGAGCGTCCCTGGCTCCTCGCCTTCCTTGACCTGCGTGCGGAGCCGAACCCGCGCAGAGTTGACCGAGGAGCGTACTATCAGCGTGAGATCGAAACGGGCGGACTCGCGTTCTGGGTAGTCGATTGCGGTGAGGTCGATGAAATGGTCCATCTGGATGTCCGCGTCGTCCTTGATGAACTGCGCGACCTCGACCCAGTCGTCGATCGCAATCTGAGCTTCGTAGTCGCCGAACGCATCGCTCGTCGCGAGGATGCGTTCGGCGAATTGTGTGCTGAGCCGGTCGACGACCGCCTGGCTCATGACTCGCCCTTCCCCGTTCGGCCCGGCGCGCGCTCCGGAACCAAATCGGGCGGCACCACCACGGGCTTTCGGTCATTGGCCTGTATCTTTTCCTGAAGGAGCATCAGGGCATCGAGGACGGCCTCGGGACGAGGCGGGCAGCCCGGGATGTATACGTCT
>JABDJF010000467.1 GCA_013002645.1 Myxococcales bacterium | reverse complement strand
GATCGGTGCTCGTCACTCGAGCTCCCCGTTCCGGGCCCGTTCGATCCACTTCGCCATCATTCGATGCACCACGTCGAGCGCCATGTTCTTGAAGGGCCTGAGCAGAAGCGGGACTTTCTGCATTTCGATGACCGCCTGCCCGGGTTGCATCTCGACGCTGGCCGATACGTTCACGCCTTTGACGCGGAAAGTGATCTCGGCCGTGTCATCGGTCACCCAGGTCGACTTCGCGTCGTATTTCTCCCACTTCTTGGTGTAGTGCTCTGCGGCTTTGTCGGCAGCCTTTTTGGCCAGCTCCGGGCTGAGGTCGTGCTTGATGATATGCTCCATGAGGCCTCTCGATGGGCCGAAGGATTGCACGAAACCACGGGTTGACGCTACGTGTGGGGCAAAACAGTTCGCACCTGCTCAATCCACGCGACCAACGCGGAAGGATCCCCGAGCGGTCGCCTTGCTTCGGGGAGCGCCCAGGCCGCGACGCCATGTTCGCTGCAGAACGCGACGATATTGGAACGCTTCTGCTTTTCCTCGTTGCTCAGTGACACGCGGAGCCGCCGGAGCTTGGGGGCGAGCGCGGCGAGCCTCTCGGGGTAGCTGACCGGATCGTCACAGGCGCGGGCGGCTTCGGAAATGAACGCGCGGTTGAACACCAGCTGCGCAAGCTCGAAACCTCGGCCCTGGACCTCGGCGGCAACCGACTTGGCGGCCTCCATTCCCATCGCGTCCGCGGACGAGACGAGCACGAAGCGGGTGCTCGGCGACCTCATCAGCTCGCGGACCTCCCTGGCCCGCTCGGAGAACCCATGGCGTAGGAAGGCCATCTCGGTGAGGAACTCGGTCAAAGCGGACACGAGCGATTCCCCAGCGACGATTCGCAGGAGACCCTGTGCAATCGCTCCGCCTCGCAGCTGCGGGGACGCGTCCGAGGCTTGCAGAAACCATCGAACGACGCGCTGATCGAGAAAACTCACCAAGCGCGCCGGCGCGTCGAGAATCTCGATCGAGCTCTGCGCAGGCGGCGTGTCGACGACGATGAGATCGTAGCGCGAGTCATTGACCGCTTCATGAACTCGCTCCATTGCAGCGTAGGCATGCGAGCGGGCGAGCGTGTTGGAGAACGCCTGGTAGATTCGATTGTCGAGTACACGCTGTGCCCTCGCTTCATCGGCGGCGGCGCGTCGGATGATCTCGTCGGCGCTCGCTTTGGTCTCCAACATGGCCGCATGAAGCTCGCCAACGCCAGGCCTTTCGGGCAGCGCGATGTCGGAAGCAAGGTCGGAGAGGCCGCGGATCCCGAGCGCGTCCGCCAAGCGTCGCGCCGGATCGGCCGTCAGCACGAGGACCGACCTCCCACGCAAGGCCTCTGCGAGCCCGAGGGCAGCCGCGAAGGTCGTCTTGCCGACGCCGCCCACGCCGACGCAGAACGCCAACCTGCAATCGTCGGAAAGCTCGATCACGGAGCCCCCGCTCGTTCGATCGCGCCTGACAGCTCCGCGATGATCGAGGCGCCGCCCTCGTCATGCGCCTCGAAGGTCATGGTCGGCAGATCGATGTCGTGGTGAAGGCCCTGCATGCACCTTTCGGCGGTCAGCCGGCGCTGGGCGAGATACTGGGCAAGCGCCAGATCGGGCGCCCAAGGCTCACCGGCGCTCGGCCCGGCGAGCTCGCTCTTCACGAGCCGCGTCTCTTCATCGTCGAGCCAGGCGCGCGGAACGCGATTGATGAACAAGTAGCCCAGGTGCAAGTCGGGGCGTTGACGCAGCTGGGTGTGCAGTTGGATTGTTTCGTTGACGGGCAGAGGCTCGGGAACCGTGACGATGTGGATGGCGCATCGTTGCTCATCGGCAAGCAGCTCGGTTGCGCTGTCGACGACCTGGCGGAGCGGGCCGTCCTGGAGAAACACCTCGAGAACGCTCGGCAGATCGAAAAACATCAGCGCATGCCCGGTGGATTCGAGGTCGACCAGGACGGGACCCCAGCGCTCGTCCGCCGCGAGCTGCGCCACGCGATGGAGCGTCACGATCTCGTCCACACCGGGTGCCGCCAAGAACAAACGGCGCAGCGAGCTGTTCTTCGCAACCAGGCTGGCAATGGGTCGAAGCTTGAGCCGCGAGGTGATGTAGTCGATGAGCGCCGGTTCGAACAAGACGCGGGTGGCGTGGACGCCTGGCGCGACCTCCGACGGCTCATATCCGACCTCTGGACCGCGAAAAAGGTGGGATGACGAGGTGTGCGTCCCAAGCTCCACGATCAGCGGCCGCTTTCCCGCGCGAGCCGCAGCCGTGGCCAGCGCCGCGAGGACGGTAGACTTGCCCACCCCTCCCTTGCCGGTGAAGAACTGAACCTGCCGCGTGAGGGGCTCCGCGATGGGCGCGTGCACCTTGGGGACCTAGCAGGATCGAAACGTG
>JABDJF010000456.1 GCA_013002645.1 Myxococcales bacterium | reverse complement strand
CCGATCGTGCCTACGTTCATGTGTGGTTTGTCTCGGACAAACTTTTCTTTAGCCATCGTTAGCTCCTCATCCGCCCTTCGCCTTGGCGACGATTTCTTCGGCGATGCCCTGCGGCACCCCCTGATACTCCTTGAACTGCATCGTGTAGACCGCTCGCCCCTGTGTTTTGGAGCGAAGGTCGTTTACGTATCCAAACATGTTTGCAAGCGGCACCAGTGAACGAATCACCTGCAAGCCACCCACCGAATCCATCCCGCTGACCGCCCCGCGACGCGAGTTGAGGTCGCCGATGACCTCGCCCATGTAGTCCTCCGGGACCCGGACTTCAACGTCCATCACCGGCTCCATGAGCCGAATGCCCGCGCGCTTGGCGCCATCCTGGAAAGCAAGAGACGCCGCCACCTCGAACGCAGCCGGGCTCGAATCCACGTCGTGGTAGGAGCCGTCGAAGAGTGTCGCCTTGAGGTCGATCACCGGGTAGCCGGCCATCACGCCGCGAGTCATCGCATCTCGGACGCCCTTCTGGACGGACGGAACGTACTCCTTGGGAACCACGCCACCGACGATCTTGTTCTCGAATTCCAAGCCAGCGCCGGCTTCGAGGGGCTCGAGCTTGAGCCAAACGTGGCCAAACATGCCGCGGCCACCGCTCTGCTTCACGTAGCGGCCCTCGGCTTCGACTTCCTTGGTGATCGTCTCGCGGTACGCGACCTGGGGTGCGCCGACGTTGGAATCTACTTGGAATTCCCGCTTCAGACGGTCGACGATGATCTCCAAATGAAGCTCGCCCATGCCGCTGATGATGGTCTGGCCCGACTCCTCGTCCGTGTGCGCGCGGAAGCTCGGGTCTTCGGCGGCGAGCTTCCCAAGCCCCACACCGAGCTTGTCCTGGTCGGCCTTTGTCCTGGGTTCGATCGCGACCGAAATGACGGGCTCGGGGAAATCCATCCGCTCGAGAATGATCGGCGCGTTGTCCGCGCAGAGCGTATCGCCCGTCGTCGCCGTCTTGAGGCCGACCGCCGCCGCAATGTTGCCAGCGCGAATCTCTTTGAGCTCTTCGCGGTTGTTGGCGTGCATCTGAAGGATGCGGCCGATGCGCTCTTTCTTTCCCTTGGTGGAGTTCAGGACGCCGGACCCTGCTTTGAGAACGCCGGAGTACACGCGGAAAAAAGTGAGCTGACCGACGAAGGAATCGTTGACGATTTTGAATGCCAAGGCGCTGAACGGCTCGTCATCCGAAGCCTCGCGCACCATGACCTTCTCGGTGTCTTTGGGGTCCACGCCCTGAATGGCCTGAACCTCGAGTGGCGACGGAAGGAAATTGACGACGGCGTCCATGAGTTGCTGGACGCCCTTGTTCTTGAAGGCGGAGCCGGTGAGCACGGGCACGATGGACTGCTCCAAGCAGCCTTTGCGAAGTGCCCGGAGGATCTCGTTCTCTGAGAAATCGATGTCGCCCTCGAGAAAGCGCTCCATCAGGGCGTCATCGACCTCCGAAACGGCTTCGATGAGCAGCGCGCGGGCCTCGTCCGCTTGGGCCCGGTGTTCCTCGGGAATCTCTTCGACGGTCCACTCGGCGCCGAGATTGTCGTCTCGAAAGCGGTTCGCCTTCATCCCGACCAGGTCGATCACGCCTTCGAGCTCCGCCTCTTGACCAAGCGGAAGCTGTACTGCGACTGCAGGTGCGATGAGGCGATCTTTGATCGACTGAAAGGCGCTAGGAAAGTCGGCCCCCGCCTTGTCCATCTTATTGATGAAGCAAATGCGCGGGACTCCATATCGGTCGGCCTGGCGCCAGACGGTCTCCGACTGCGGCTCGACACCCTCTTTGCCGTCGAATACGGCAACCGCGCCATCGAGCACCCGGAGCGAACGCTCGACCTCGATGGTGAAGTCTACGTGGCCGGGCGTATCGATGATGTTGATTCGAAACTGCTCACCGCCGAAAGGGCCCGAACCGGGGCGCCAGAAACACGTGGTCGCTGCGGACGTGATGGTGATGCCACGCTCCTGCTCCTGCTCCATGTAATCCATGGTCGCAGCGCCGTCGTGCACCTCGCCGATCTTGTAGTTGACGCCGGTGTAATAGAGGATGCGCTCGGTCGTCGTCGTCTTGCCCGCATCGATGTGGGCCATGATGCCGATGTTGCGGGTCTTATCGAGTGCGTACTTTCTGGCCATTGGATTCTATGAGCTCGACTCTTCTGACTACGGCGTTTCACATACAAAACCCCCTCCGACCCAGAAGCCACCCTCGGGCTTCTTCAACTCAGAGAGGGTTTCGAGAGGCACATCGGTTGCGACGGTTCGTCGCGGTCTTCCCGGTGACTCTCTCTATGTTCGCGTCGTCATGAGTTCAGCTGCTGCTCCTTGTCCGAGGGGTTTCCGTAGACCTTCCCAGACGCCAAAAAAGTTCCTACCAGCGATAGTGCGCGAACGCCTTGTTCGCGTCGGCCATCTTGTGTGTGTCTTCCCGCTTTTTTACGGCGTTTCCGCGCCCTTGCGAGGCTTCCATGAGCTCTGCCGCGAGACGTTCTTCGATGGACTTCTCGCCGCGCGCCCTCGAATACTGAACCAGCCAGCGCATGGCGAGGG
>JABDJF010000444.1 GCA_013002645.1 Myxococcales bacterium | reverse complement strand
CCGAGCGATGGGACCAAAGATCTCGACGGCCTCGAGGGGGGATAGCCCTCTCCGTTCAACGAGCTCCCTGAGAGGCTGCCCTCGATACCAGGGCGTCGCATACCACAAGCGGTCTTGGTGCCATCCGTGAGCAAGCGTGTGCTCGACGGAAGGATGATCGACCGAGTCGACCAGCGTCAGCTTCTTCACCAGGCCCATTCGGGCAGAGACGGCGCTCGTCGGGTCGTGAAACACACGCAGGATGACCGATTGCCCCGGCATGTTCATGTCGCCGGCTAGGTAACTGGAGGTCACGGACCCAGTTTCGAGGCTCGATTGGATCTCGAAGCGGCCTCCGACGATGGCCCCTGGAGCTAGACGCAACGCTTGAGCACGGCCCGGAACGTACCCCGAAGAATCGGCTGACGTGAGAGGCCGAAACGAGTCCCGAACGAGGAGCTCAACATCAGGGTCCACGCTGCCAAAAGAGCGCGCCAGCTCCAAGACCCACTGCGTGCCCGATGCGATAGCAGAGTTGACCTCAGACGGGCGCCGGCCGATCACATATCCGATTTCGTCTTCGGTGAGCGCTCGGGCATAGCGGAGCTCCAAGATCTCGGCCGTCGGCGAATCGAGACCCAGCCGAATTCGATCCAAGAGCTCACCGTAGGCCGGTGACTCGCGCTCCGGCGTCCGCATCCACTCGAGCGAGGCGAACGCTTCCTTGGCTAGCTCGGGTGCTGTAGCGAGAGCGAGCCGGCGTGCGGTCGCATACGCTAAGCTCTTGAGGCTTGGGGCGTGCGCGAGGTCTGCGGAGCCTCCCCGACCAAGCGCTCCGCGAAGCTCACCGTACAGGCGAGGCAACTCCTCTGCGCCTCCGAGGCGACAAACGAGGTACATCTTTAGACCTTCTTCGTCCTGACGGAGGAGGCGATCGATCACCCGGCTCGGATTGGACTCGCTCACGCGATCGCCTCTCGCATGCGCGACACGTCACCTTGGTGCATACGGTGCCATTGTAACGTAAGCCGCATTTTTATACACTCTCCGCCGTGCTCCGACGCAGTGAGATCCGCTTCACCAGGCAGCGAAAGAGACAGGCGCGAATCCGTCGAACTTTCGCCCTCGCGATGGTACTTCTATTGTTCACGGGCTGGGCCGCGGCGCACGAGGTCCTCGAGGTTAGACACGTCACGGTCAACGGATTGACGATTCCGGTCGAATCGGCATTGGATTGGGCCAGCGCGCACCGAGCTCGCTGGGAGTCAACGGAGGTCACGCTCATGGTCGACGGGCTCCCGTACCGCAGGACCCGAGCCGGTCTCGGCGCACAGCTCTCGATCGACGAGCTTCGGGAGGCTGTGGAGTACGCCGCCGATGCGAACGAAGCCGCAGGCCCAGCAGAGATCGTTTGGCTCGCCGAAGTTGACCACACCAGGCTTCTCGAGTCGGTGTTCGCTCTCCGCCAAGAGACCGCTCCCCCAGAGGTCGACGAGGAGCGCGTCTCAACACGCCGGGCACTCGACCTACACGCTGCGCTCAAGATCATCAAGAAGGCACTCCCCACCCCGACGCGCATCGTGGACCTCCCGTCGCGCCGTGCGATACGAAGGAGCGTGGCGGGTGTCGCCCGGCCTGGCAGCTTCTCGCAGCTACTCGCACGGCATGGCTCGCAGTACCGAAACAAAGGAAAAGCTTGGAGCCGTGGCTTTAACATCGAGCAAGGGGCCAAGGCACTGGACGGCATCATCATCGAGCCCAAAAGCGAGCTCTCGTTTAACGAGGTGGTCGGGGAGCGGAGTTTCCAACGAGGCTTCATGCCAGCCAATGAAATCGCGCGCGGCCGCGTCGTCGATGGGATTGGAGGCGGCGTCTGCCAGGTCGCGACCGCCCTCCACGCAGCCGCGCTCAAGGCGGGCTTCGAGGTGCTCGAACACTACGTCCACTCTAAGCGCCCGCGGTATGCGGCTAGGGGGATCGACAGCGCGGTCGCCTGGGGTCTCAAAGACCTTCGCATTCGAAACCCGTACTCGGACTACGTCAGGATTCGCGCGGACGCGCACAACGGAACACTCAAGGTAGGGCTCTGGTCAGGACGAAAGCCGCCGGATGTTGAGATCTCCACAAAGGTCAAAAGCGGATCCGTAGCCGTACGGGATCAACGCCTGGTCATTGCACGAACGCGCACGATTTACTGGCCGGACGGGCCAACGACCGAGACGGTCCTTCTCAACTACCCTGCCGAGCCTCAAGACTGAGTGTCGGCTACTCCTTATCGAGTTTGCCTACGAGCGACAACGTGAAGTCCGCACCCATGTACTTGAAGAAAGGCCGCACTTCGAGCTTGCACCGATACCAGCCCGGCTGACCGGCGACATCTTCCACCACAACACTCGCTTCGCGGAGGGGTTTGCGAGCGCGCACCGCAGGAGCGGGGTTATCCATCTTGGTGACGTACTGCGAGATCCACTTGTTGAGCTCGCGTTCGAGATCGGCTCGCTCTTTCCAGGTCCCAATCTGCTCGGTCTGAAGCATTTTGATGTAATGCGCGAGGCGCGCCACGATGAACATGTAGGGCAGCATGGTGCCGAGTCGATAGTTGGTCTCGGCCGTCTTTCCTTCCGGGGTATCGGGGAAGCGCTTAGGCTTCTGCGCCGAGTTGGCGGAAAAGAACGCGGCGTTGTCGGTGTCCTTGCGGTAGACCAACGGAATGAAGCCCTGCTCCGACATCTCGAATTCCCGCCGCAATGTGATCTGAACCTCGGTCGGTATCTTGGTCTGCAGTTCGCCCATCGCGTCGTATTGATGCAAAGGCAACGCATCGACGGCGCCGCCCGCGTTCGGGCCGATGATGTTTGGGCACCATCGAAACTTCGCGAACGATTCGGCAACGCGCGTACCCAAAGCGTACGCGGAACCACCCCACAAGTACGCGTCGTGATTCCCGATGACGTCCTCTTCGAAGGCAAACTCCTTGACCGGATTGTCGTCTTTGCCGTAAATGCGACGCAGCAAGAAACGCGGGCCCGTCAGCCCGACGTATCGCGAGTCTTCGCTCTCTCGGAATGAATTCCAGGCGGCGTACTTCGGGCTTTCGAAAATGGCCTGAAGGTCTCGGAGCTTGGGAACCTCGAGGTAGCTGTCGCAGCCGAAGAATTTCGGGGAGGCATTGGTGATGAACGGCGCGTGTGACATGGCCCCCACGGCGGCACAATTGCGCAGAAGCTCGATGTCACCCTGGCCCTGGTCGAATTCGTAGTTGGCAACAATCATGCCGACTGGCGAACCCCCGAAGACCCCGTACTCGCGAGCGTAGACCTTCTGGTAGAGCCCTGATTTGGGGATCTCGGGCGTGTCTTCGAAGTCCGCCAGGAGGTCGTCCTTGGACACGTTGAGGAACTCCACCTTGATGTTCTCTCGGAAGTCGACGTTGTCGACCATGTATTTGAGGCCCCGCCACGCAGACTCGAGCTTCTGGACGTCA
>JABDJF010000441.1 GCA_013002645.1 Myxococcales bacterium | reverse complement strand
GTCTACGGCTGCGCGGACGATGAGGAGGGCGGCACGGCCGGCTCAGGCGGCACGGCCGGCTCAGGCGGCACAGCCGGCATGGGCGGAAGCGCTGGCATGGGCGGAAGCGCTGGCATGGGCGGAAGCGCCGGAGAGGGCGGCATGGGCGGAAGCGCCGGCATGGGCGGCACGCCTGGCGCAATCTACGAGCAGGACTTCAACGCGCTCGACATCAACGGCGGCTTCATAGGCGATGACTGGCTGTACTTCGGCAACGTCTACAATGCAGACGGAAGCTTCAAATTCGGCTTCGGCCCGAACCCTGCGCCCAACGGCCCGCAGATTTGCGCGCTGGCGACCGGTGAAGGTGGCCCAGACCAAGAGCCCCAACAGCTTAACGTTTACAGCAACTACGAGTGCTGCGGTCCGGGAACGACCAATGAAGGTCATTTCAGCGGGACCGAGCTGGTCGAGACCCTCATCTTCCAGGAAATCAATCCGATTCCTGCGGAGTTCATCGGTCAGACCTTCACATTCACCTTTGAGGCCAAGCTCGGCAATATCAACGATCCGAGCGACCCGAAATGTACGGCCCCGAACGTGTGTGAGAGCACCGCGGCGGCGTTCATCAAGACCCTGGACCCCAACGCCGGCTTCGCCACGACGAACGAGGTGCCACTCGATACGACCAACATCTCTGCGGATTGGATGGGCTACTCGTTGTCGCTGGACCTGACTGACCCGGCTCTCGAAGGCCAGATCCTTCAGTTCGGCTTCTCCACCATCGCGCAGGACTTCGAGCCTTCCGGGAACTTCTACGACAACGTCGTAGGAGCCAACTCGCCTGCGGCTCCCTGAGCTGTCTACGATTCATGGGCTGGCCGGCGGCTCGTTGAGCCGTCGGCCTCCGTGTCGTTAACATGAACCGAACTTCCGATAGCCGCGACGAGGTCTCTGGCGAGTTTCTGACTTTCGCAGGGGAGCGGTATTACGCCATCCGCAACGTCGACGAGATGGCCCCGTTTTTCATCAGCCTGGTTTCCGATTCCGACCACTGGCTGTTCATATCGTCCACTGGAGGCCTGACGGCCGGTCGCGTGTCACCCGACACTGCGCTGTTCCCCTACATCACCGTCGACAAGATCCACGAAAGCCCTCCGCACACCGGTAGCCAGACGCTCATCGCCACGGACGCAGACGGGCAGCGCCGCCAATGGGAGCCATTCAATCGAGCGCACCTCGGGCGCTATTCGACTAGCCGGAACCTCTACAAGAACATCCTCGGCAACAAGCTGTGCTTTGAAGAGATCAATCACGACCTGCGGTTGGCGTTTCGGTACTGCTGGTCGACCAGCGAACGCTACGGCTTCGTACGTCGATGCCAGCTGGAAAACCTGGGCAAGCAAGATCGCAGCGTGGAGCTGATCGATGGCTTGCAAAACATTTTGCCCGCCGGGACCCCACGCTTCGCGCAGACGAACACGAGCAATCTGGTCGACGCGTACAAATGGAATGAGCTGGTCGCGGGCGAAGGACTGGCTTTGTACACCCTCTATTCCGGCATCACCGATAGAGCCGAGCCCTGCGAGTCCCTCGAGGCGACGACCGTATTTTGCCTCGGGCTGACAGGGCACGAGGTGCTGCTCTCGGCAACACAGCTCGAGCGGTTTCGCCGCGGCGCGCCCATCTCGCAGGAGGTTCACAAGCGTGGCATTCGCGGGGCCTATCTGGTCCATGTCGCGCTCAATCTCGCAGCTCAGGCGTCACAGCACTGGCAACTCGTGGCCGACCTCGGGCAGAGTCAGGCGCAGGTGGTCAGCCTGCTCCACGAGCTCCGCGATCCAGCCGCTGTCGCAGCGGCGATCGCGCATTCCGAGGAAGAGGGCTCAGAAACCCTGGCGCACATTATGGGGGGCGGAGATGCATTCCAGCTGACCAACGAAGAAGAAGTGTCGGCGCACCACTATGCCAACGTGCTGTTCAACATCCTGCGCGGCGGCACCTTCGACGATCAGTATCAAGTGTCCTCGACGGATTTCCGCAGAACCGTCGAGATGTTCAATCGCGACGTGTTTGCACGCCACCAGGCCGCGCTCGAAGGCTTGCCCGACGAGCTTCACTACCCCGAGCTGCTGTCACAGATCGAGGGTTGGGGCGATCCACAGCTCGAGCGTCTATGCCGCGAGTATCTGCCGATCAGCTTTGGTCGCCGACACGGTGACCCGAGCCGCCCTTGGAACGAATTTGCGATCAAGCTGAAAGACGACCGAGACGAGAAGTTGCTTTCCTATCAGGGCAACTGGCGCGACATTTTTCAGAACTGGGAGGCGCTCACGTTCAGTTTTCCGGAGTTCATCGAGAGCGTCATCGCCAAGTTCGTCAATGCCACGACCCTCGATGGCTACAATCCCTACCGAATCACCAAGGAAGGAATCGACTGGGAGGTCGAAGAGCCCGACGACCCGTGGAGTTACATCGGCTATTGGGGCGATCACCAAATCATCTACCTCCTGAAGCTGTTGGAGCTTTCGAATCACTTCCATCCGCGGCGCCTGGTTGCTTTGCTGAGCCGTCCCGTCTTCAGCTACGCCAACGTTCCTTATCGGATCAAGCCATTTGAGAGTTTGCTTCAGAACGCCAAGAGCACTGTTGTCTACGATACGGAATCAGCGCAGCGGATCGAGCAACGGGTGGCGGACAAGGGGGCCGACGGGAAGTTGATGCTCGATCCGAGTGGTGACGTATACCAGGTCAACCTGCTGGAAAAACTGCTGGT
>JABDJF010000430.1 GCA_013002645.1 Myxococcales bacterium | reverse complement strand
AGAGCACCGGCTTGCCGTCGATGAGCACTTCGGGGCCTTGCGGGCCTGAAATGCGGAGCGGCGTTCGCAGAAGGCCAGAGGCTTCGAGCTCGGAGAGGGCTTCTTGGATCTGGCTCTGAAAGCCCATTGGAGGGATCTAAGCCCAGCGGTGCACGGCGGTCAAACCCGCCTCGACGGCGATGTTGCACGTGAAACATCCAGCTCCCTCTGCCGCCGCCACAGCTGTTGCACGTGAAACACTCAGAACTGGAGGCTCTCACGGGGGTCGGTCTCGAAGGCATCCTGCACCGCCTTCAGCGCCTCTTCGACTTCGTCGTCGCGTCCTTTGGGCAGCACGATGTCCAGGTGCGCGATGAGATCGCCCCTCGGTTTGCCCTTGGGCTGGATCCCTTTGCCCCGCAATCTGAGCTTGGAGCCGTTCTTGGAACCGGCGGGGATCGACAGTTGAACCATGCCTTCGGGCGTCGGCAGGTTCACTTTGGTCCCGGCGTACGCCTCGAGCGGAGTCACCGGCACCGTCACGTGTAGCTGCTTGCCACGCATCGAGAAGTAGGGGTGCTTTCTGACTTTGACCTCGAGAACCAGGTCGCCCCGAGGCCCGCCTTGGGACCCCGGCCCGCCTTGGCCCCGAAGCCTGATCTTGCCCTGGTTCCGGACGCCAGCCGGAATCCGGACCTTCAGGGTTCGGTCCCCTTCCTCGCTGCGGAGGCTCAGCTCCTTGGTGCAGCCGAGAACCGCCTCCCGGAAATCCACCGTCACCTCGGAACGAAGGTCCCCGCCCTTCCGAGGAACTCGTACGTAGCCGCCTCGACCACCTTGGGCGCCACCCAGCAGGTCTTCCAAATTGAACTCGAAGTGGCCGCCTTGGCCGCCGGCTCGCTGCCCACGGGCCGCAGCGCCGAAGATGTCCCCGAAGTCGAAGCCACCGAAGCCCGCGGCTCCCTGGGTTGCTGCATGATAGGACTCCGGGTCGAAGCCCTCACGAAGGCCGATCTCGCCAAACTCGTCGTACAGCTTGCGCTTCTCCACATCGGACAGCACCGTGTAAGCGGCCGAGACCTCCTTGAACCGCTCCTCGGCCTCTTTGTTATCGGGGTTGCGGTCGGGGTGCAGCTCCTTCGCAAGTTGACGATACGCCTTCTTGAGCTGCTCCGGGCTCGCATCCCGCGACACCCCCAAAACACGATAGAAATCGCTGTCAGCCATAGTGGCCCAACATAATCACTCGAACCCTTCTTTCAATGCTGCCCGAGGCCGAAACCGGGCCCATAGTTGCTGTTGCGGCGCCATTTGAGACAGAAATGGCACTTCTGCACATCGAAATTGACGATTCCGTCTTAACCCGCTCTGTGATAGCCGTTCTTGCTGGCATTGGGGTCGCATGATACTCGCTCGCCATGGCCTTGGTCGATGTTAGCCGCATTCCGCAGCATGTCGCGATCATCATGGACGGCAACGGTCGATGGGCGCAGGCGAGGTCCAAGCCACGCACCGCCGGTCACGAGCGTGGTGCAGATGCCGTCCGGGCGACGATGCGTGCGGCTCGACGACTCGGCATTCCCGCGCTGACCTTGTACGCGTTCAGCGAACAGAACTGGGATCGTCCAGAAACTGAGATCAACGCGCTGGTCGACCTGCTCTGCGAGTGCTTGGTCTCGGAACGCAACGAGCTTTTGGACAACGAGATTCGGCTGTCGGCGATTGGGCGCTTGCACAAACTTCCTCAACACGCGCAGGCGCGCTTGCTGTCGCTAAGCGAAGAAACCCAATCTTGCGAAGGGATGACGCTGACCCTCGCACTTTCGTACGGCGGTCGCGAAGAGATCGTCGATGCGGCGCGCGCGCTTGCGAGCGCGGCACGTGACGGTGAGATGGAACCCGAAGAGATCGACGAAGCTGCAATCGATCGCTGCTTACCGTCGATGGACCTGGGGCCCGTCGACCTGCTGATTCGCACCGGCGGCGAGCAGCGGATCAGCAACTTCCTTCTATGGGGCTCGGCCTACGCCGAGCTCTATTTCACAGACCAGCTTTGGCCCGATTTTGGCGCAAATTCGCTATATTCTGCGGTTCGGGACTACCAGGGTCGAGAGCGTCGATTCGGCCTCGTTCCGGAGGTCGGCGAAGAGGAAACCGCGCGCGAAGCGAGAAGAGAATTGGAACGCGCGGTATGAACGACGCGATCGAACAGCCGCCCATGAAGAAGGGTTTGTCCGGAACGGCGCTTCGCGTTGCGACGGTCGTTCCACTGATTCCGATCATCATTTGGATGATGTTCGCTGGGCCGCCCTGGCACTGGCTCTGGCCGACGTTCATCTTGGCCGCGGTTGCGATCGGGGCCTACGAGCTCATGGGGATGCACGCCCCATCCTCGCGGGGACTGCGAAGCTGGGGCTCGATGACGGCCGTCTTGTTCGCGTACACACTCATCTTCACGACGACTGCGAGCGCCGTCTACGGCGCGGTGCTCGTCATCATTCTCGGTGCAATGGCCTGGACTCTCTTGCAAGACGATCCGCTGGATGACGCGAGTGTGCGTGTCGGTTGGTTGCTGGGGACACCGGTCTACGTCGGCGGCACCTTGGCGGCGGTCGCGCTCGTTCGCGATTTCGATCCGACTGGGGCTTGGGTGCTGCTTACGATGGTGCTTGCCTGGGGTAGCGATACCGCCGCCTATTTCGTCGGACGCAAGTTCGGCAAGACGAAGCTCGCACCTCGAATCTCCCCGAAAAAGACGCTCGAAGGTTCGGCCGGCGGCCTCGGAGCGGCGGTCGTCGGCGCCCTGATCATGAGCCTCTTCTTGCCGGGCCTTGGTCCGATCGACGCGATCGCGCTCGGGATTCTCGGCGGCGCCGCTGGACAAGCGGGCGACCTCTTCATGTCGGTGCTCAAACGCAGCAGCGGTGTCAAAGACAGTGGCGGCATCCTGCCTGGGCACGGAGGGATTCTGGATCGGGCCGACGCGCTCGCCTTCACCGCGCCGGCGACCTGGGCGTACGGACATTTCATCGTCGGCTTCTGATTGTCTCTACCCGTGTCCGAGCTCGCTCCCAGTCATCCTTCGCTCTCTATGACCGGCGCGGGCAAGCTCCTTCTCGTCGCGCTCGTGGTCTCGTCTGCGTGCGACCGAGGTGTCACCGAAGACGGCCGTTCGAAGGAGCCGCAAAGTGCCGAATCGTCATTTGCGGGCGACTCGGCGCCCGCGGTGATCGACGCGGACTGGGTCGCTTCCAAGTTCCAGGCGCCACCACCGCCGGAGCACAAGGACTGGATGCGCGAGATCGAGAAAGACCCGATCGCCGCGCTCGAGCAAATGGACCCGGCAGCGCTTCAATCCGGCCGCAATCGGCCCGCAGAAGTCGTCCCCTCGAAGACGGAAATCACCGAAATTCGTGCCGAAAAGCCCGCGGACTATCAACCCGAGCAGCCGCTTCGAGGCTGGCCTCCGCGGGTCGGCCAGTTTTACCCGAACGTGATCTTGAAGGATCAGACCGGGCAGGTCAGTGCGATCAGCGACTTCAGGGGCAAGGTCATTCTCCTCGAGGTCGTCGGCCTGACGTGCAAAGCATGCCATGCATTCGCCGGAGGTAACGAGCCCGGCAAGAGCCGGTTCCGCGGAATCCAACCGCAGCCGGGTCTCGATTCCATCGAGCGATACGCAACCGGTTACGCGAATCTCTCCCTCGAACACCCCGACATCGTCTTCGTCCAGCTGGTGCTCTACGGCATGGACGGCCGAAGCCCGCCCACCGAAGAAGACGCCCGCGCATGGGCGAGTCACTTTGGGATGGACCGGCGCAAGAACCAAGTAGTGCTGATCGGCGACCAGCGATTCATCAGTGGTGAAACCAGGAGGCTGATCCCCGGCTTCCATCTGATCGACCAAAACGGGATCCTGCGCGCAATGAGCAGCAACGACCCCAAGCACGATCGGCTCCACAGCTCGCTGCTCCCGAAGCTCGCGAGCCTCGTCAACGACGACTGAGCGTCAGCGTCCTGCGGCCTTCTTGATCGCGCCGAGGTCGAGGATGGCACCGCCCTCGCCGACGATAGTGGGCTGCTTTCCGTCCCACTTCTCGACTGCCCGCAAGTATACGATTTCAGCGCTAATTGTCTTGCGCAGAAGCTCCTGTGCTTTCGCCTCGGCCTCCGCTCTGGCGAGCATCGCATTCGCCGTTCCCCGTGCCTTGGCCTCGGCCTGCTCGGCTTCGACCTTGATGCGCGCGAGGTCGTTCCTCGCGGTGAGCGCGCGCTGCTCGGCCACCTGTTTGGCTTCGACCGCCTGTTGGTACTCGGGGGCGAATTGGAAGTCTGTGATCGACAGCTCGGTCACCAGGATGTCGCTCTTGGCTAGCGTAACCTTGATGCTGTCACCCAACGTCGCCTTCACCTCTTGGCGCTTGGTGATCAGCTCCTCGGCGGTGTACTGGGCGGTCGCCTGTTTGAGCGACTCTTGAAGCGCGGGATCGATGATCGTGTTCTCGACGATCATGCGTGTCCCGATGTTGCGGAACACCTCGACGATCTGAGTCGCGTCGATACGGTATTTCAGAGCGATCTTCGTCGACACGACCTGAAGGTCTTTGGAAGACGCGGTCGCGCTTGCCTCCATCTTGTGGACGCGAGTGGAGATATTGATGATCTGCGTCTTCACCGGTGTCCGGAAGTGGATTCCCTCCTGAAGCGCGACGTCCTGAATCTCGCCCCACTTCATGACGACGCCCAGGCTGCCGGCGTCCACCTGGGTGCAGCCCGTAAGCCCGGCCAAAAGGAGCCCTGCGAGGACGGGTTTGAGCAATTTTGCAAAGGTTTTCATGTGCATTTCCTTCTCTATAGCGCCCCGGCGTCGATTGTCGCCCCGGCTTCGTCACCAATCCAAGAACGCAACCAGGACGCCGGTCGCCACGATCAGGGCGCCGGCCATGCTGTCGCCGTAGCGCTCGACCCACTTGCCCTTGAAGAGCTGCGCACCCGAGTGGGCCACCGCAACCAGCGCGACCATCGCGCCGACCGTGGCAACCTCGTAGGCGACGACGATCGACATCGTCTCCACGGCCGACAGCGGCGCTGCCGCAAAAAGGATCGGAATCACGGCGACGCATGGGTCCGCGCAATAGATCAAGAACAGCGACCAGGTCGAGGCCCGCGACGCGTCGTGCACGTGGTCGTAGTGGTGATGGTGGTGACCGTGCAGCCGATGGGCGAAGGCGCCACGAAGACCCCAGATCGCATACGCGACGCCGAAGCCGATCAAGAGCAGACCTGCGATCGACACCATGCGCTCGCCTAGTGATTGAAAAAGCTGCGCGCCAAACAGCAGCGCGAGCAATCCGAGCAGGACCGAGACCGTCACGTGGCCAAGCCCGCAAAGAAACGCGACCCGCGCCGCTCGCCCTTTCGACCAACCTCGCGCTCGCGCGACGGCCGCGATGGGCACCCAGTGGTCAGGCGCCAACGAATGCAAGGAGCCTATCGTGATCGCTGCGACCGCCAGGGACGCGAAAAGGCTAGTGGTGTTCATGTGGCTGCTCGTGCGAGTGCTCGGGATGGTGATGTCCGTGGCCCTCGGGCGGCCGCTCTACCTCTGCGGGCCGGCGCTCCGTCAGCCACTGGAGCCACGCGTCAATTCCCTCACCCGTCTTTGCCGACACCTTCAGCATTTCGGCTTCCGGCATCACGCGGGCGAGCGCGTCTTCGACCGCGGCGACGTCGAAATCCAAGTGCGGTATCAGATCGACCTTGGTCAGCAAAACCAGATCGGCCTTTTGAAACATGACCGGGTACTTGAGCGGCTTATCCTCGCCTTCGGTGACCGAGAGCGTCACGACGTTGGCGGCTTGGCCGAGATCGTAGATCGCAGGGCACACCAAGTTGCCGACGTTCTCGATGAAGAAGATATCGCGGTCGTTCGATGGAAAGTGATGGAGGGCGTGGTGCACCAGCCGCGCATCGAGGTGGCAGGCGGATCCCGTCGTGATCGTCGACGACACGATACCAGCGGCGTTGAGTCGATCGGCGTCGCGTTCGGTTGCGAGATCGCCGCTCACTGCGCCGAGCTTGAGACAGCCCGCGGCCGCCCTGGAAGTCGCTTCCAGAACGGCGGTCTTCCCGGCTCCTGGCGAGCCCATCAGGTTGATCGCCAAGACGCCTAAGCCATGGAAATGACTACGATTGTGAGCTGCCTGGGCGTCGTTGTCCGACAGAATTCGCTCCTGCACCTCGATCGGCACGATTTCCGGGTCGCCGCATCCGCAGGTTTCACACATCGGGGGCCTCCATTTCAATCCGTTCCAAGATGATCTCGTCGCCCTGCACCATCCGCGCCGGCCTCCCGCAATCGTCGCAACGCAAAATCGCGCCGGCAGCGAGGCTGCGGTCGCATGACGGACAGGCCCAAGCCGGGGACACCGTGTCGATCGCGAGCTCGGCGCCAGCACAAATCGTTCTCTCGCGAAACGTGTCGAACGCGGTCTTCAGCAGGTCGACCTCCACGCCAGACAGCTCGCCGATCTTGACGTGCAGGCGATGCACCCGGGAGCCGCCGTGCACGGTGGCTTCGTGCTGCACACGATCGATCAAAGAAGCGACGATGGAATACTCGTGCACGTGTTACTCGCTTTCGAACTCCGGGGAGCGCTTGTTGAAGAACGCGGCGAGACCTTCCGCGAAGTTGGGGCCGTCGGCGATCCGCGCGAGCTCGGTGAGCTCGGCGTCGAGGTGAACGTCGAGACGATCCATACCCGCGGCCTGGTTGAGTAGGCCCTTCGCGACGCCCACCGCTGCCGTGGGTGACTCCGCCAAAAGGGCCCCGATTCGGAGCGCTTCCGAATCGAGCGAACCATTTGCAATCACTCGGTTAATGAGGCCCCAGTCGAGCGCCTCGGCAGCGCTCAGACGCGGGTTTAGAAGCACGAGCTCGAGCGCCTTTCGGAGCCCGATCAAGCGAGGCAAAAAGAAGGTCGAGCTTTCCGCCCCGGTGAGGCCCGTCTTCAAATAAGCCCACTCGAACCAGGCGCGCTCGGAGGCGAGCACCAGGTCGCAGCTCATCGCGATTCCAAAACCTCCAGCCGCGGCAGGGCCGTCGACCGCGGCGATGAACGGTTTCGGTGCACGCCGTATTTCCGAGATCGTGCTGTGAATGTACTCGAGGATCTGCTTAAAAATCTCTCCGTAGCCTTCGTCTGGTTTGCGTGTCTCCGGCTGTAGGTAACCGAGGTCATCTCGATCGCCGCCGTCGCGGATGTACTTCAAGTCGGCGCCGCTACAGAACACGCCGCCCTCGCCCCGAATCACGACGGCGCGCACGTCGCGATCGCGGGCGAGCTGCAGGCCTGCTCTTCGAAAGTCCTGAGCGGTCTCCACATCGAGAGAGTTCAAACGTTCGCGGCGCGCAATCGTCAAGATGCCGACCGCCCCTTCCCGCTCCATCCGAATATGCTTCATTTCGCCCATGGTTCAGCAGATCCTCGGGAGGAGCTCGCCTTCGGGTTCCGCCAGCAAGCGGCTTCCGAACCCGGTGTCGAGGATCACGAACCCGGGCCGATCGGCCACGCATTCCCCCACAATTGCAGCCTTTCGTCCAAGCGGGTGCGAGCGCACGGCATCGAGAACTCCTTCTGCGACCTCGGGCCGCAGGCCGAAGACCGCCTTCCCTTCATTCGCGGAAACGAGAGGGTCGATTCCAAGCAGCTCGCCTACGGCGCGGACTTCGTCTCGCAGCGGTACCGCGGTCTCGTCCACGATGATTCCCACGCCGCTCTTTTCGGCCATCTCGTGGAGCGCGCTCGACAGCCCACCGCGTGTGGGATCCTTGAGCGCAATCACGCCTGCTCCGCCGACGTCCAACGCGCGGCGCACCAGCGTGTGTATCGGGGCGACGTCGGACTCCAGGGTAGTCTCCAACGCGAGCTCGTTGCGCGTCGCCATGATCGCGAGCCCGTGATCACCCATGGTCCCGGTGACCAAAATCTGATCGCCTGGGCGCAGACCACAGTCGGAAACCAACCGCGATGTCAGCGCTACCCCCGTCGTGTTCAGCACCAGGCCATCGAGCTCACCGTGGCCCATCACCTTGGTGTCCCCGGTGACGATCGTGGTTCCAGCCTCTT
>JABDJF010000425.1 GCA_013002645.1 Myxococcales bacterium | reverse complement strand
GCACATGGTCGACGTGATTCGGCCCATCTGGAAGTGGATCGTCTTTGGGGTCGTTGCATCGGCGGCCATCACGGTTTGGATTCCGCCAGGCGCCATCGCCGGTTGGTCCAATATCAACCCGGCGATTTCGGGCCTCGCAGCCCTCGCGATCGCGCTCCCTCTCTACGTCTGCGCGACCGCGTCGGTTCCCATCGCCGCCGCGTTGATCGCCCAGGGGATGCCGACGGGCGCCGCCCTCGTGTTCTTGATGGCTGGCCCGGCCACCAACATCGCCACCATCGGCGCGGTGAAGCGGGCCTTCGGTGGCCGGGTCCTCGCCGTCTATCTCTCGACGGTCGTACTCGGCAGCGTTGGGCTAGCCTATGTGTACGACGCGTTCATTCCGTTTGAAGCGGTCGGCGGCTTGGCGCACGAACACGCCCAACCCTGGTGGGCCTGGGCCTCCGCCGTCCTGCTCGCCGGCCTCTTCGTCTACTTCATCGTCGATGACCTACGAACGGCCTGGCGCCGCCGCAGTGCCCCTGCTGGTCCGGCCGTTGTCACCCTGGAGGTGGGCGGTCTCACCTGCAACAACTGCGTCCGCAAGCTGGAGCGTGCCCTTCGCGATGCCGATGGCGTCACCTCGGCGATGGTCACCCTCGAGCCCAGCCAAGCGACCGTCGAAGGCTCGGCGCGCGCGCCCGATCTCGAAGCGGTCGTCCGCGCGGCAGGCTACGCCGTGAAGTAGACGGCTATTGCATCGGAATGGCGCGGCCGGAAGAGGCGACCGCCCACTGCGACCGGTTCGTTAGCTCCGGCCTTTAAGCAGCAACTCAATCTCAGGCGTGATCGGGATCCGCTGTTCGCGAAAGATCTCACGCACCCAGGGGGCCGCATCCGCAATCGAGCCGAATGGCATGATTGGGACCGGCACGGGCTTCACCCAGGTCACGGCCTTGAGCGCGCCCCGAATCAGCGCGTTGCTCATCAACACCGCGATCCCGAAGTGATACTCGCCAGCGAGCTCGCCGGTCACGTCGAACCAGTCGGTCAGCAGCTTTCGCTGGTGGGCCGTGATCGCGGTCGTGAGGCCTCGCGAGTCCAGGATCGTCGCGAAGGGACGCTGCCGCTCCACCATGGCCGTGTAGCGCTCGATGAAGTACTCGAAGCCGTCGTCGCTCAGTGGCTTCGAAGGAAAGCGGACATAGGCCAGCGGCCAGGCGCTCTCCTCGAAGATGAGCCCGTACTCCTGCACCACCGGCTTCGCCCCTGCGATCATGTACTGCTCGCTCCGCTGGGGGCGCTCGGCAGAATCAGCCGGAAGAGCATTTCCTTATCGTCGGTCGCTCTAACTAGGATTCGGCCGCCAAGCTCTTCGGCGATGCGCTTTGAGATTGCCAAGCCGACGCCGGCGCCGTGCAAGCGCCCACCGACGCCGAACGGCTTGAACACCGACTCCATCTGCTCAGCCGAGAGCGGAGGCCCGTTGTCCGAGACGTCGAGCACGGCTTCATTGTCGAGCATCGCCGTCGTCACCCGTACGACCCCTTGGCCGCCGGGCCGCGATGCCGCTCGCTGAATCGCGTTCGCCAGCAAGTTGAGCGCAATGTGCACGATGTTGGTGCGGGTCGCCATGACTTTGGGCTCGACGCCGGTGGCCACGTCGATCAGCGCGCGACCCCGAAGCCCGCTGTTCTCCGCCTTGCGAAGGGCGACTCGAACGGCGTCTGCCAAGTCCACAACCTCGACGGCCTCTTCGTCCGGCGCCTGGGCCATCTTTTCGGTGAGCTCCAAAATGCGCTTGACCCCGTCGCGCGCATCGCCCACTGCGGTATCGACCTGCGCAAGCGTGCCTCGCGCGCGCGTCATGTTAGGGCTCGGATCTGCGAGCGCAGCTGCCGCCGCTTTCACCGAAGTCTCGATCAGGGTCAGGTTGTTGCGAATCCAGCCGAGCGGACTGCGAAGCTCGTCGGCAAGCCCACCGGCCACGACGCTGAACGAATACGCGCGCTCCGATTCGAGCAAACGCTGCTCGAGCTCGCGGA
>JABDJF010000366.1 GCA_013002645.1 Myxococcales bacterium | reverse complement strand
TACCTGGACACCGATGATCTCGACGGTGACGGTATTCCGGATACGCTTGACCTGGACGACGATGGCGATGGTATTCCGGATGCGACGGAAGGCGGTGCGGACAGCGATGGCGACGGCCGGCCGGACTACCTCGGCGTCTGCGGCGATGACAGGGTTAGCGTGATCGACCTCGCCTCGGGCTGGGAGGAGTGCGACGACGGCAATGCGGTCGATGGCGACGGCTGCAGCGCCAGCTGCCGCGTCGAAGCCGACGTGCCGGATTCCGACGGTGATGGGATTCCCGACACCGTGGAGTGCTCGCCGCCCGGAAACCCGGCGCAACCCGCGACCTGTGAGGACTCCGATGGCGACGGAACGCCGGACTTCGAAGACGAAGACGATGACGGGGACGGCGTCGACACCGCGGACGAGAGCCCCGATGGCGATTCCGATCCAACCGACGACGATACCGATGGCGATGGCACGCCCAACTACTTGGACGAGGACGATGACGGCGACGGCATCGACACGGCCGACGAAATTGCGGCATCGGACGCGACCGGTGCCGACGACCCGGATGGCGACGGACTGGTCAACTGGCTCGACACGGACAGCGATGGCGATGGCATCGACGACGGTGACGAGGCTGGGGATGGGAACGACAACGGCATTCCGGACTACTTGGAAGACCTCGACGAACCACTGGAGACGGGCCGCTTGATTCTTCAAGGCGGGCGCGGCGTTGGTTGCGCGGTCGGGACGCCAGGCCAAGGCGGGCCGAGCGGGGCTCTTCTATTACTGATGCTTGGTTTTGGCTTGGGGATTCGCCGCTATCGGCGCAACTAGCGGCTGAGACTTGCTTGCTGCGCGCCGGGTGGATCAGCCGATCCACCCGGCGTTTTACTTAGTGCGGCCCTTCGGGGTTTGGCATCCGCTCGAGAAAGGGTATGGTCACGGCCGTTCTTAGTCCAGCGAGGTGGCCCGTGAAGCGACGACTCTTCCTTTTTCTTTTGGTGCTTGGTCCATTCACCATCGGTTGCAGCAGCAGCGACACCAGCGGCACGGGAGGCGCCACCGGCGACCTCGAATGGCCCCCCGACGCGACCGTCTACTTCGACGATCATCGCGTCTTCAACGCCGACTGCGCGACCGACGAAGACTGCGCGATGGCGCTCGGCTACTACCATGCGTTCGACCGTTTCGTGCAGATGGACATCCGGCGCCGATTCTCCACCGGACGATTGGCGGACATCTTGCCACCCAGCCTCGCAGGTTTGTTGGCGGGTGATTTTGCCGACCTCCGTGCGCTCTTCTCGACCCGCACAGGTGTGCCCGCCGAGGACTTCCTTTATGAGCAGAGCTCACCCAAGACCAAAGCGCTGCTCGATGCATACGCGGTTGGCGTCAATCAGTGGATCTCAGACCTGAAGAACGGGGAGAACGGCGCGACGTTTCCGCGTGAATTCACCGCCCGCGCACTGGAATACACCCCCGACGGTGTTCCACCCTGGAGGCCGCAAGATAGCGTAGCCGCGGTGCTCGCTCTGGTCGAAAACCTCACCAACGACGAGTCTGCTCAGGTCAACGCCGGCGCGGCGCGGTTGGCCATCGGCGACGACGCCAAGTTCTCCGACCTTTGGAGCCGGCGTCCACTCGAGGACTCCGCGATCCTTCCGCTCGATTGGACTCCGCCTGCGCCGCCCTCCAGCTCGATCAAGGCCTCGACCGACGCCTCGAGCGAACAATCTGCGGTTGGAGACCGGCCCAATGCCGCACCCGTCATCGAACGCTTGGCTCGCAAGCTGGAGCGAACGCTGGACCTGCGCCGAATGATCCTGGGACCGGGTCTCGTCGGCGAGGAAATCGGCTCAAACAGCTGGGTCGTCGGGCCTTCGCTCACCGTGAACGGTAACGCCTTGCTCTCGAACGACCCTCACCTCGGCATGACGCAGCCGGCCACTTGGTACCTCGCCCACTTGGATGCCAAGACAAACGGAAGTGGCGAAATTCACACTGCTGGAACGACGTTCGCCGGTCTACCCTGGGTCATCGTGGGACAAAACGAGAGCATTGCCTGGGGTCTGACGACCACCGTGATGGATTTCAGCGACGTCTACATTGAAACCCTGGTCAAAGATGCCGGCGGCAACCCCACCGGCGTGATGTTCAATGGCGAAGAGGTTCCTTTCATTCGTGAACCGTTCACGATCAATTTCAGCGATGGGACCACACAAGAAAACGAGCTGCTTTTCGTTCCTCACCACGGTGCCGTTCGCGAAATCGACGCAGCGAACGACACCGCCGTCACGCTACGTTGGACTGGCAATGACGTAGATACGGACATCAACTTCCTGACCGAGATCGCGCAGGCAACGACGATTGAGGAAGCGCGAGTCGCCTTGGAGAACATCACAACCATCGGTCAGAACGTCGTCGTCATCGACCCCGACAACAACATCGGCTGGTTTCCGTACAACCGGCTTCCCAAGCGAACCTGGGCAACCAACCTAGACGGAGACGCGCCGCCCTGGCTTCCCCTCGACGGCACGGGGGCGTACGAGTGGGAGGATTACTTCGCGATCGAGGAGCTTCCTCAAGCGTTGAATCCCGCTTCTGGCTACATCGCGACCGCGAACAACGACATGACCGGCGCCCTCTTTGATGGCGACCCGCTCACCTTGCCAAACGGCGACCCCATCGCTCCGTACCAGGTCGAAGCCGCCGCGGGCTTTCGGCATTCGCAGATCTCGAATCTGATTGAAGGCATCGGCGACCAGCACGGCCGCGAGACGATGGACGCGATCATCAGCGATGTCTATTCGCTCATCGGCGAGCGAATGGTGCCCGGGATGATCGCGATTGCGAATGACCCCCTCACCATGCCGACGGTCGAGGGCCGAAAGGTCATCAACGCGCTCGAGGATTGGAATTTCACCTGCCCAACCGGCCTAGATGGAACCAATTCCGACCTGTCCCCCCTCGTGAGCGACCAGGAAGAGCTCACCGAAGCCTCCGGTTGCATGGCCTTTCATGCGCTCCTCAACGAGCTTCGCTTTCTCATCGAGCTCAACGAGTCTGCGCCGACGGGTCGAAAGCCGAGCATTGCGGTCTACTATTCGATCGTCGATCCCTCCGAGCTCGTGGCGGGCGATGTGTATTGGGACGACCCAGCGACGCCCGAACCGGAGACCAAATTCGAGGTCATGTTCTCGGCGCTGGACACGGTCGGAAGTTTTCTGGTTGGGGAGCTGGGCTCCGACGAAACGCAGTGGGCATGGGGTCGCCTCCATGGTCTGCAGCTCAGCTCCGATCTCGCCACGTTCGGCATTTTCGCATACGACAACCCACCGCCCAGCCAGCCGCTCTTTGCAAACGACGGTGGTCTCTTCACTGTAGACGTTGCGAATCCTGGGACGAGCGATTTCGTTCAGACGGCTGGGCCGTCCACGCGTTTCGTGTGCGAGGCTTCTCCGAATGGCCCGACTTGCACCATCCAACTTCCCGGTGGTCAATCGGGCGACATCGACTCTCCGTTCTACGAGGACTTGCTACCTGGGTGGCTCGCCAACGAACCCATCCCTTTGGTCTTCGACATCGCAGAGGCCGCGGCCAACGCGGAACAGACCATCAACTTCCAGTAGCGTCGTGGCCTAGTCCCCCTGCCGCGACGTAGTCACGTCGCAGTACAGGCGCAGTCTTGCCCGCGCCATCCTCGGTCCAGCCGGGCGGCATCACGAGATATCCAAATCGGCCCCGCCAGCTCTTCGCGTTCCACGCATCCCGGAGCATCGCGCTCCATTCGTGAAAGGCGATTCGGACGGGGTTGTACGTATGGATGTTCTTGGTGAGCCCATAGTCGACCGGCTCACCTTCGGGTTCGAAGCTGCCGAAGATCTTGTCCCAAATGATGAAGATCCCGGCGTGGTTGCGGTCGAGGTAGATCGGATTGCGTCCGTGATGGACGCGGTGATGGGAAGGCGTGTTGAACAAGACGCCAAACCAGCCGAGCCGGTCGATGAGCTCGGTGTGCAGCCAATATTGGTACAGCAAGCTGACCGACTTCTGGATGATGATCATCTCGATCGGAAAACCGAGCAAAGGGAGCGGCACCCAGAAAAGAAAGCCTGTGAAGGGCGTCGTCCAGGACTGCCGAAGCGCGGTCGTCAGGTTGTAGTGCGTGCTCGAATGATGGTTCTCGTGTGCAGCCCAAAGCGCGCGCACCTCGTGATGCAGCCGGTGGAACCAGTAGTAACAAAAGTCCTCCGCGAAGAGCAGAAGGATCCAAGACCACCAGACCACCGGGATGTCGAACAGCCGAAACTGGTAGAACCAAGCAAGGCCTGCGAAAGGCAGTAGCTTGAGGGTCGTATCGATGAGCAGAAAACCAACGCCCATCGCAAGGCTCGCGAACGAGTCCTTCGTCGTGAAGCCGGCCAGCTTCACCTCGGTGCCGTCCCGCTGGTCCTTTCGATGCACGAGCCAGCGCTCGAGGCCCAAAGTCACCAGGAAGAAGGGGATGGCGTAGTAAATCAGCGCCATGCAAGACGACTTACGATCAAGTCGCGGTGTCTACAAGCGCGCGGCTCTTTCGTCTGCGTCGCGGTTCAGCGCTGCGCGCCACGCGGCGAGCACGAATGCCGCCTCCTCGATGGCGTGGTCTGAAACGCCCGCTTGAATTCGATCGATCGCATCGCGTTCTTCGGCCCGCACGTTCTCGACGAGCGCCCGCCCCCTGTCTGTCAGCGCAATCAGGGAAGATCGCTTGTGGTTGGGGTTCCTGCGTCGCTCGACCAGATCGCGTTCGAGGAGCGCGTCGACGAGCTGCTGGACGTGTTGACGCGATGCCCCTCGCTCGCGCGCGATCTGGGGAACCGTCGCCGCCCCTCCGAGA
>JABDJF010000357.1 GCA_013002645.1 Myxococcales bacterium | reverse complement strand
CATGTAGTGCGCGATGCTGCTCACAGTCACGATGCGCGATTCAGGAGTGTTCGTGATTAGGTCGAGTAGGGATCCAGTGAGCGCGAAATGGCCTAGGTGATTGACACCGAACTGCGTCTCGAATCCCTGGGCGGTCTTGCCATACGGAGGCACCATGATGCCCGCGTTGTTGACCAACAGATCGAGGCGCGAGTGCGTGGCCCGAAACGCCTCGGCGAAACGCTGAACCGAAGCGAGATCTGAAAGGTCGAGCTGCATCACTTCGACCTCGGCCCCGGGATGCGCTGCGCGAATCTCGTCGGCCTTCGGATTTGCCTTTTCGAGATTCCGACATGCCATCACCACGGTCGCGCCTTTCGTGGCGAGGACGCGTGCGGTTTCGAACCCAATCCCACTGTTCGATCCGGTGACGATTGCGATGCGGCCGGATTGGTCACCGAGCGCGTCTGCGCTCCAGTCGTGCTTGCTCATCATGAACTCCTCGAGACTCCCAGCTGGTGTGTCAACCGTGCGATACGAGATTAGGCCGAGCCACCTGGCGCTTCAGCGATCCGAGCGCGGAGGGCTCGGACGGTTCGGCCAGCGGCTCGCTCATTCTCTCGGCTGAAGATGGACGAAGGCAGCGGAAGGGCCGGGTCCACGTAGATCTTGAAGTCGATCTCGGTGCGAGCGCCGTCGTCGACCGGGGTAAGGGTGAAGCGAGCGTTGAAGGCGTCGATGTTGCCGTCCATGAGCCGTCCCTCGACGACTCGCGATGCTCCGTCTTGGGGACGCTCCGCGAGGTTCAGCTGTCCGTAGAGTGTGTACATGCCCTTGGCGACGCTGACTTCCATGTACACCATCGCTCGGCTCCCGCGCTGAGCGAGGACCCTGGACTTGGTGAAGTTGGGCATGAACCGTACGTAGTTGGCGTAGTCGAGAACGATGGGAATCACCTCGTCAATCGGCTTGTCGACGACGAGCACCGCGTGGCCTCCTGCGATCTCCGAACCCTGCTCCGGGATCTGTGCCGTGAAGATCCCTGCGTTTTCTTCCTGAGCGTCGGTCGCCGAGGCATGGCCCGGCACTGTGCCGATCATCCAAGCGCCTAGGAAAACCGCCATTGGAAGAGTTCGGCTCATCATGTCCTGGCTTGGTCTGGTACTGGTTCGCATCGCTTATCTCCTCAATCTTTCCCGCTCGAGCAATCAGGGCTTGCCTCTGGGCTCCCATTGATTACACTACACAGTGTAGTTCCTCTTGCAATGGGGTCAAGAAGAAAATGCACTGCACAGTGTAGTTTTGGTGTAAGCTCATGGAAATACTGAGAGAATCGCGAACAATTGCTAAGCGCGAAACCATTTTGGCGGCTTCGACCGCTGCGTTCCGGGACGAAGGATACGAGTCGACGAGCATGGACCGGATCGCCGAGCTGGCCGGCGCTTCAAAGCGCACCGTCTACAACCACTTCGGCAGCAAAGAGGCCCTCTTTCAGGCCGTGGTCGCGAGGCTCTTCGAGGAATCGATGGCGCTCAACCAGGTTGAATGGGATCCGAACCGCTCCCTCGAAGAGCAACTTGGCGACTTCGTGCGTGCCAAGACTCTTCTTTCCGAGGACAGATCCGCGCGCTGCCTAACTCGCGTCGTGCTCGGCGTGTACATCAAGCAGCCGGATCTCTTGAGGGAAGTCATCGCACGCGTGGCCGAGGACGAGAGCATCCTAGCCAATTGGCTCCGCGAGGCCCACCAAGCGGGACAGCTCTCGGTCCCGGATCCGGAGCTCGCGGCCCACATGTTTGGGAAGATGACCGCTGGCGTCCTGTTCTGGCCTCAGCTTCTAGAGGGGCAGATGGATTCCGACACCCGCGAGCGTCTGACGCGCGAGCTCGTTCAAACGTTCCTTGCGCGCTACCGCTTGGCTTCGGGCTGATCGCTGCTCGCTGGTTGTTCCCCGGCCTCCGGTTTGGCCTCGCCACGACGTCCCGTCCAGTGCGCCATCGATGTATCGGCGCCGAAGAGATGGGAGATTTGGTCGTAGAGGGCTGTCGGCATGAGCTCGCGTAGAAGAGGGGTGATCTTCACCATCCAGGGTTCTTTCACGTAGACCGAATTGTGCTCGACGGCTTCGACGACCTTTTCGGCGACGAAGTCCGGTTCGAGGATGTGCGTGGCCTTGGGGGCTTCGGCGCCTTTGAACATGCCGGTGCCGATGTAGCTCGGACAGACGATGGTCACGTGCACGTGCTTGTGGCCCTCCACGTTGAGCTCGGCGCGAATCGATTCGGAGAACCCGATGGCGGCCCACTTGCTCGACGCGTAGCTCGAACCGTAGGGCAGTCCGATGAAACCCGATGCGCTCGCGATGTTGACCAGGTGGGCTTCGGGCCTTGCGACCAGGTCGTCCAAGAATGCATGCGTCATCGCTACCAGGCCAAGGGTATTGACCTCGTAGGTCTTGAAGTGGTCATCGAGCGGCGTCTTGGTGAATGGCCCGCCGAAGACGACCCCCGCGTTGTTGACCAGAACATCGATCGGTCCTGCTTCGGCATCGACCTGCGCTTTGAACGCTGCGATGCTCGCGGGATTGGTGACGTCAACGGGAAAGCCCCAGGCTGGAACACCCAGGGCCGCAATCTTTGCGGTGGCATCGACGAGCTTTTCTTCGTCGAGGTCCGCGAGGACGATGCTCGAACCGCGCCCCGCGAACTTGATCGCCATTTCGAGGCCGATGCCCTGCGCTCCGCCTGTGATCAATACGCGTCTACCGTTCAGCTTGCTCATGGCGACCTCTCTAAGGACTAGCCGCCCGGAGTGATCGTCAGCTCGACCCGGGCGGTTTGGTTGGGGGTGAGAACCTGGAGGATGTCCAGGTT
>JABDJF010000346.1 GCA_013002645.1 Myxococcales bacterium | reverse complement strand
CGTTGACCTCGTGGTTGCGAATGCCGGCGAACAGCACCTCCCATAGACCGCCGGCGGCCAAGGTAACTGCGTAGATCGGTACGAAGTAGAGGAGTCCGTAGAAGGTCGCAGCGCCCACGCTCTGCGGATCGTGGCCGATTCCGATTGCCGCCATCAGAGCGCCTCGCCAGTCGCTCGGAGCGGGCAAGCCGAGTTGCTCGATGGCGAGGTTGGCTTGGTGCCCCGTATTCCACATGCCAAAGAGCGCACAGGGCAAAACGCCGACCACCACCAGGCCCATGACTCGCTTGAGATCGATCGCGTCGCGGACGTGCGGCGCATGCCGCGACACGTCTGGAGGCGAGTAGAAGAGTGTGTCCAGCATCTCGTAGATCGCCTGATAGCTCTCGAGGCGCCCGCCCTTCTCGAAGAGAGGCTCGGCTTTGTCGAGGAGTTTTCGAAGAGGACGCATCAGCCGTTCTTCTCGATGAGGTCTAGGTTTGATCTCAGAAACTCGCCGTACTGGTACTTGCTGCAGCAAACGAAGGAGCAAAGCGCGAGGTCTTCTTCTTCGAGCTCGAGGCAGCCGAGTGCTTTTGCGGTTTCGGTGTCTTCCACGATGAGCGCTTTCAGCAAGGGCGCGGGCAGAATGTCGAGCGGCATCACTTTCTCGAAGTTGCCAATGGGAATCATCGCGCGAGGGCTGCCGTTCTGACTGGTGCTGAGTGGAAAGCGGTAGCGCCGAGGACGCAGCGAGGCGACGAACGCGCGGATCGACGAGTATCGATCGGAGCCCGGCGCGATCCATCGCAGGAAGTGACGGGTCCGGTCCTCTGCGAGCACGCTGAGCTGTACGTCATACGGGCCGAGATACCTCGCATGCCCCGCAGCGCGGCGTCCGCCGAGAATCGAGCCGGAGATCACGCGGCAATCGCCAGGCTCGATCTCTCCCTTCAAGAGGTCTTCGGTGCTTGCGCCGACGCGTGTGCGCAGGAGACGTGGCTTCTTTACCATCGGACCTCCCAACGCGACGACCCGATCGGTGAAGATTCGGCCGGTCACGAACAGCGAGCCGATCGCGATCACGTCTTGGTAGCCCAGGTACCAAACGCTCTTGTTCTCACTGACGGGATCGAGGTAGTGGATGTGGGTCCCCGGCAGCCCCGCAGGGTGCGGGCCTTCGAACGTCGCCGAGCCCACCGATTCGAGATTGGGAAGCTCAAAGCCGTGCCCGGGGGCCTGGCAAACGTGAACCTTGCCGTCGGTGAGCCGACTGAGAACGGCCACCCCGTCATGGAACTCCTGAGCGCGCTCCGCAATGACCAGGCGCGGGTCCGCCGCGAGCGGGTTGGTGTCGACCGCCGTAACGAAGATTGAATGCGGTGACCCATGGGCGTTTGGAACTTTCCCAAACGGACGCGCGCGCAACGCGGTCCAGAGGCCAGAAGATTGCAGGACCGCGCTTACCACGCCGCGATCGAGCTGAGTGAGCGCAGCTCGCTCGTGCGAAGGAAAGACTTCTTCTTCGTCTCCGTCCAAGCGAACGACGATCGATTGCAGCGCCCTCCGCGCCCCTCGATGAATCGCGACAATCTCACCACAGCCCGGCGAGGTGAACATCACTTCCGGGTTGTTCTTGTCGATGAGCAACGGTTGCCCAAGGCGCACGCGGTCACCCACATCCACCTCGAGACGGGGCTGCAAGCCGACGAAGTCCATGGCGACCAAGGCAACCCAGCCGACCGCATTCGCATCTTCAATGCGCTGCTCGGGAGCCCCTGAGATGGGGATGTCCAGTCCTCGGCTGATGCGAACGTGCATTCGAGTGGGCGGAGTCTAACCCAAACCCTCCGTACTTGAAGGACGAAACGAGGCGCAATACATGCGTCTCCTCGTGAAATGACCGTTCCCTGAGCTAGGTGGTGCTCCGCTTCACGCCCCGGGGTCCAAGGCGCCGTGAAGCACGCGCAGCAGATCGATGTAGCTCACGATTCCGAGCAGGTCGCCGGTGTCGAGGTCGGCCACCGGAATGGCGCCCACGCGATGCAGGAGCATCAGCTCTACCACTTCGCGAACGTTGGTCTCGGGATCAACCTTGACCGTGCTGGTGTTCATGAAGTTGCCGACCTTGGCCGCACGCGCGCCCTCGACGGCCTCCATCGCTTCGTCGTCGGAGGCCCCCGTGAAACTTCGAAGGTCGCGGTCGCTGATGATGCCGACGAGCTCACGGCCACGGACCACCGGAAGGTGCCGTACGTCGAGCTCGTACAGCAGCCCCAGCGCCTCGGCGACCGACATGAGCTCAGTCGCCGTCGCGGGGTTTTCGGTCATGATTTCTTTTACGAGCACAAGCTTCTCCTCTCCAGGTCGTCCGCGACCGAGCTAGAACATGGGGAACGGTAAGGCCGGTTCGACCGCATTGAAATCTTGAATGATCTTCAGCGTAGTTACCACCGCTATCAGCGAACAGAGATTTGCGGCGACGAGGCTCCAGCCCATCAGACGGAGCCTGCGAGTCGTCGGCCGAAGGGCAGCCACAGCAAGCACGACGAGCGCCACCGGCATCGCCGCCGCGAGAATCGAGGGCCCATCCCGTGACCCGCTCAGTCCCACGACCCCAACGATGATCGCCAGGGAGGAGACCAGAATCAGGATTCCACGCTTGAAAGCGACCCTCCGGAGGTCTTCGTCGGTCTTGACCTTGCTGCGGGCGACCGTCAGCCGCACGGCAGCGGTCCCCAAAAGGGAGGTCGTGAGCCAGAGCAGCGCGACGGACATCGTCGCGGTGCGCCCCAGGCCCGCGGAAAGGCCGAGGGGGATGGCGATCGAGGAGAGCGTGGCGGCTGCCAGGCCTTCTCCAAACATGCTGCGCTCGAGCCCCTGGATGGCGAGCATCACGAGGGTGGCGCCCAGCAGCAGCGGCACGACGATGGTGTATTGGACCTGCGTCGGCGCAAGCACGAGCCCCGCAATGCCCGCGCCAAGAGCCAGCAGTGAGAACGCGAGTAGAGCGCGTTTGGCACGGTCGCTTTCTTCGCGCTGCATGCGGGTGCCGCGCTGCCCGAATAAGACCAGCAGAGGCTCGTTTGCGAGGAACGCGCCAACCGCACCGATCGCGAGCAGCCAGGTCGAGGCCGTGGGTGCGCCACCCAGAAGAACCGAAACAATCGGAAACAGAAGCTCGGCGTAGGCTCCGTGCTCCCTCGGGACCATTTTGCGTTGTGCGGCTCCCATCGATCAGGGGAATAGCACCCGCTGACCCACGATCCATCGTATTTCCTAGGCGCTCGACCCAGCGTCGCGCAATATCTGCGTATTCGGCTATAAGGCACGGCGGAAGGCGACTGGCAGCATGACCCCTTCGAGGATCGACCCTAGGGCAGGACTATGTGGACGGCGGTAATTGCCGGGGCCGCCGCAGGCCTCGCATCGGTTCCGCATTGCACGGCGATGTGCGGGCCCTTGGCCGCGTACGCCTGCAGTGGCAAGCCAGGCGCATCCGGGCAAAGCCGCTATCAGCTCGGCCGCTTCATCAGCTACTCGCTGCTTGGCGCGATTGCCGGCGCCATCGGGGGCGCGACGGCCGTTAGTCTTCCTCATGCATGGGGCAGCGCAATCTTGAGCTGGTCCCTGGCCCTTGGGCTTGGGCTCGCCGCGCTTCGCCTTTGGCGGCGGCCCAACCAGCCGCTGGTCACCCTGCGCACCAAGAAGGACGAACAGTCGCCGACCTTCGTCGCCCGGGCGCTTGGAGGCCTCGGGCGCCATCCGTTTTTCGTCGGCTTAGGCACCGCGCTCCTTCCCTGCGGTGCCCTGGCCGCGGCAGTTCTCATCGCTGCATCCACCGGGTCCACGGCGCTCGGCTCGCTCAGTATGCTCGCGTTCGCCGTGGTGAGCGGCGTGGGTCTCGTTGGCGCCGCATGGCTTTTCGAGCGATTCGCCCGACGGCCTCGGCCGACGACATCGCGCATCCTCGCAGTCGTCCTCGCGCTCGGCTCCATCCTCTTCGTGATTCGCCCCGTGCATGCCTTGCGGACAGGCGACACCGCATCCTGTCATGCGCCCGGAGGAGATGAAGCCGGCCACGAAGCGCATCATCCGCACTCTCACGCACCGTGACTTCGCCGGAGCCAGCCGTTTGCGAGATTGCCCCCGGCCGGTCGATGCCGTCGGTGCCGCGCTGCGTCCATTGCGCGCAGCCCATGGTGAACGACACGTTCGCCCCGTACTGCTGTCGTGGCTGCCGCGCCGTCCACGCCATCCTCACCAAGGCGGGGCTCACCCGATACTACGACTTGCGCCGTGGGCCGGGTCTTCCTCCTGCAGATCTAGAATCCCGCCGGATCGACCACAAGTGGCTCGAGCTCATCGAGGAGGCACGCGCTGCGGAGCGCGGGGTGACGCGCGTGGAGCTCGACATCCAGGGGATCCACTGCGCCGCCTGCGTGTGGCTGATCGAAGAGCTCTTTCGACGCCACGGCGGCACACGGACCGGCCTGATGTCGATCAACCCGGCGCTCGGCCGGGTCGAGCTTCGCGTCTCGCCTGAGTTCCCGCTTGGTGATTGGGTCGATTCGGTCGAGGACCTTGGATACCTGCTGGGCCCGGCCCGATCGAGCGGCGTTCGGGCGTCGGACGACTTGCTGATGCGCGTCGGCATCTGCGCCGCGCTGGCCGCCAACGTGATGCTATTCGGCGCCGCCATGTATCTGGGCCTCCGCGAAGGTCCGATCTACGTGCTCCTCAATCAGTTGAGCTATGCCGCCGGCGTGCTTGCCGTCCTCGTCGGGGGTTCGGTGTTCATCGGTTCCGCGTTTCGCGCGGTTCGGAGACGCGTGCTCCATCTCGACGTGCCGATCGCGCTCGGTATCGTCCTCGCCTTCGCAGGCTCGACCTATTCGTTCTTCTTCGCCTCCGGACAGGCGGCGTACATCGACACCCTCACCGTGTTCGTGGCGCTGATGCTCGTAGGCCGTTGGCTGCAACAGCGCATGTTGGAGCGCAATCGTGCCCAACTCCTGGCCGACGATGGAACGCAAAGCTTGCTGACCCGCGAGATCAAAGACGGTGTCGTTCGCATCGTCCATTGCATCGGCATTCAAGAGGGAGACCAGTTGCTGGTCGCTCACGGCGATCTCGTTCCCGTAGACCTTCGTGTTCTCGACCGCACCGCGAGTTGCTCCCTCGACTGGATCGACGGTGAAAGCCGGCCGCGTCGGTTCGACCAAGGGCAAACCGTACCAGCGGGCGCCTTCAACCTGGGTGAGCGGGCCTTTACCGGCATCGCGACGAGCAACTTCGCGGCGTCGCCCTTGGTAGGACTGCTGGGACAAGACCCCGCCACCAAAGGCGATGGGCCCTTGGCCACGCGCTGGTGGTCACGTCTGTCCCGCTTCTACGTGATCGGCGTCGTCGGACTTGCCGCGATGGGCATCGGCTACTGGTGGTGGCGAACGGGAGAGCCGCTTCTTGCGATTGAGGTGGGCACGGCGGTCCTGGTCGTGACCTGCCCCTGCGCGTTTGGTATCGCCGCACCACTCGCCTACGAGCTCGTTCTCACGCAGTTGCGCCGTGCGGGCGTGTTCGTGCGGGTCGGTGATTTCCTCGATCGCGTTCGCTCGATGACACGAATCGTCTTCGACAAAACGGGCACGCTCACGACCGGCATGCTCGAAGTCTCCAACCCGGCCGCTCTCGAATCTCTCTCGGAACGGGAGATCACTTGGCTCTACAGCATCGCGGCCCGGAGCGCGCATCCAAAGAGCGTTGCGGTTCGACGAGCCCTCGAAGGACACCCGGCCGCGCGCTTCATCGAGCTCGACACGAAAGAAGAGACGGGCTACGGCACGAGCGCCGAGCACGACGGCCGAGAACTGAGACTGGGGGCGCCCGGCTGGGCGGCCGAGGCGGCTGCTGCCGGGGGCGACGTCGTTTTCGCGATCGATGGCGACGTTCGGGTGGCACTCCACACCGATGAGCAGCTCCGGCCTGGCGCGCGCGCTGAGATCGAACGGCTCGACGCAGAGGGCTACGAGCTCGTCATTCTCAGCGGCGATTCGCAGGCGCGCGTGGTCCGACTAGGGGTGGGCCTGGGGATCGAAGAGGGCCAGTGCCTCGGAGGTCGGAAGCCAGAACAGAAGGCGGCGTACGTCCGAGCGCACGAACCGGCACGAACTTTGCTGGTAGGCGACGGTTTGAACGACCAGATCGCCATGCGAGAGGCGGCCTGCTCGGGCACACCCGCAGTGAATCGACCGTTCATGGCATCACGATGTGATTTCTACTTCGTGTCTCCGGGCTTGCACCCGGTGGCGCAAGTTCTGCGTGCGTCCGACACGCTGGCGCACGTCGTGCGTCGCATCCTTGCTTTCGCAATTGCTTACAATTTGGTCGCCGTATCGCTTGCATTGGCAGGTTTGATGCGGCCCTGGGTCGCAGCTGTGCTAATGCCGCTCAGCTCGCTGATCACACTTGCGTACACGGTGATGATGCTCTCGCGAGAAAGGCTCCAATGGAGATCCTAATCTTATTGATTTTCATTTGCGTGATACTGGTTGGCATCGCCGTGGCGTTCTTCGCGTGGACCGTGCGGCAAGGAACTTTCGATCAAGCCGATCGCCTTGCCCTACTCCCGCTTGACGATGAAAAGCCTGTGACCCCAACGACGGAGAGGGAAGAGGACGAGTATGGAAACCCAGCGGATCGTTTATAACGACAAGGTCGTCCGCCAGTTCTTGTGGGCGTCGGTGCTGTTCGGCATCGTCGGCATGCTGGTGGGG
>JABDJF010000344.1 GCA_013002645.1 Myxococcales bacterium | reverse complement strand
GAATGGCGCAGCATTACGGGGAGGCGAATTTCCCCAAAGCCCTTTTTCACGAAACGCGCGCCCTCGATCTTTTCGAGGCGGCCGAGGGCTTCCAGCCGACGCCTAGTCAGCCCTGGCGATGGCACGCGAGAATTCTGGTCGCGCTGACCCGGGCGCACGGCGACCTGGAGCACTACGACGAGCAGCTTGGGTTCATGTATCGGTACAACGAGCGCTACACGCCGCAGCTCAAGGCTGAGCTCGCCTGGCCACTGATGAAGAAGCGGGACTTCGAAAAGGCGAGACTCGCAGCGGAAGATGGATTGGCCACCGGAGATCCGTATCAAATCGAGCGCGCAAAGAACGCGCTGTGTGCCATCGAGTACGAGGCTGGCGACGATGAGAAGGCCTACGAGGTCTGCGCCGACGCGGGCGAGTACGGGCGCCCGCATTTTGGAAGTGCCACGGCAGTCGACCTCGGGAACTTCGCCGAGGCCGCCAGGTCGGTGTTTCGTTTCGACGAAGCCGAGCGCCTCTTGATCGATGCATCCAAGGGCGGGCTTTCCTGGTATGGAAACCCCTGGCTCGAGCTAGCCGACCTCTACATGAGAGCGGGGCGCTTCGCCGAGGCCTTGTCGGCGCTCCGGGAGGTACCACGACATCGCGCGGCGCGGCCGGCGCACGTGCGCGACTCGGACCGCAATGAAGCCCGTCGATCGCTGGCGGCTTTTCTTCTCCTGATGGGACGGCCCGATGAAGCGTTGCGGATCACAGACAAGGCTGCCGTGCTTCCCGACCGGCGCGCGCACAACAGCCGCGACCCCGAACAAGATCGGAGCATCGTCGCTCTGCTCGATCGCCAGGCGCGCCTGATGTTGGCGGAGATGACCCGTGAGCGCGCCGCGGCCCAGGCCTTTCACCTGCGCTGCTGGGCGTATGGTCAAGCTCTGTGGCTTCGGTTCGAGGCCTGGATGAGCGCACGGCAAGTCGCTCGGTTTCTCGACGACGAAGCGCGGTTGGTCGGGACCTTTGCGCTGGGGACCGCACGGAGCGCCGTCATGCCGGCTTGGCTCCTGGGTGAGCTGATCGGAGCTTTGGGTCCCGGAGTGGTCGGGGCGGCGGTCACCGAGATGCGCGCTGAAGACCGAAGGCAGGGGGCGGCACCCTACTATGACGCGGTGCTCGCCGAGGTGTCCTTGGCGCAGCGCGAGTACGACGAAGCGATCGAGCACGCGGAGCGGGCACTTCGCCAGTTACCGCCGGGAGACGCGCTCCTACGGGAACGCGTTCGCTCGGTCCTCGCGAAGGCGCTGTCCGACCCGCGTGAAACGACCTCGCTCTACGAGGAAGTCCTCGGGACCGACCCGGGCTTATTCCGTCGCTTGGGCTGGTCTCTGCCCGCGGAAGTCGAGTCGGGTGATGCTGAAATTGACCGGACGCTCGCGAAAGCGGTGATGCGGTCTCCGCGTTTCGAGCGATCGAGCAATGGGCTTCGCATCCAAATCGACGGCGCGCGAATTTGCCTATTCGGTCGCTCCGGTGCGGCCTGGGGTTGCAGCGACTCAGGGTTCCAAGAAGGCGAAACCGCCGAGAGCTATGCGCAGCGAATCCTCGACTCGTTTCACGCCGAGATTTTCTCGCCGCGTGTCGACCTGAGCCGCATCGACATCAATTCCCTCGATGGCTCCAATCGGGTCACCCGTAATCCACTGGACATGCTCCTCACCCCGTAAAGTCGACGCGTTGCGCCGACCCGGGGCTAGGCCCCTTGAAGTCGAAGCCAAGCCTCGACCAGGGGGCGCTGCCCCTGGTCTTGTGCGCCCCGCTGTGTCTTACTGCCAACCGTGAGAAACACCTGGGTCCGTCTCGCGCTTCTGGCTGCGTTTCTGATTGGCGTCTACTGGATTGGTCGTGCTACTGGGTTCACCGACCGGCTCACGGTCGACGGCATCCGTGAGTCGATGCGGGCGGCAGGGGTCGCTGGCTTCGCCGTTTTCGTGGCGGTGTTTTGCGTCGGTCAGCTGCTCTACATCCCTGGCTTCGTGTTCGTCATGGTGTCGGGGCTTG
>JABDJF010000338.1 GCA_013002645.1 Myxococcales bacterium | reverse complement strand
GTCTCGACGCCTGCGCTGTGAAAGCGTGAGATGCGAGTCTTACTGAGTTGGAGCACTTCGCAAACCTCACTCTGCGCCAAACCGTCGACGTACATCAGGCGCAGCACTTGGCGTTGCTGCGCGTCGGGAAGCAGCTCGATCGCGGCTCGCACCGCGTTCTTCTCGCGCCGGTGGCCGATGGTTGTAAACGGATCCCCGTGAAGCTTGTCCGCTCCGTCGTGAACCTTGTGCGCCACGTACTCTTTGGTATTCACCTGCTGTGCGTCGCGAGCGTGCTTCCTTGCAGTCGCGGCCCTCTTTTTCGCTCCACGGTAGACCCCACGCGGGATCCCAACGATCGCCGCAAACCCTTCTTGCACCCTCCGCTCCACCCGTGGGAACGCAAACGTCAAGAAGTCGGCGGCCGATGGATGCTTCGGGTCGAACTCCCGATGCGCTTCGAGCAAACCGAGACGGCCTTGCGCGACGAACTCATCGCGGGCGTCGGTCGGAACATCCAGTCCTGCGGTCACGCGCTTCACAACGCCCTGGACGAGTTGGTCGCCAGCCTGCATGACAGACGCCGTGCTCTCCGGCGGCGTTTTCGGCTTCGGCGCCACCCGAACGGCCACGGTCGGAGGACCGCCCTTCCGCTGAGGCTCGTCCTCTGCGTCCTTGGACGCGTTCTCGCGCGCGGCTTCAAACACGAGATGACTGAGCGCGTGCTCGGCCGTTGTCGTCGTGCGTCCCGCCAAGTCCTCGAACGCATCGAGAGCCTCCTCGGCGGTGGGACGTGCGCTCGGGTCTTGAGACGTCAGGCGACCCATCATGTCCGCGAAACCCTCCGGGAGGTCGTCTCGCGAGGCGGCGACCAGTCTCTCCACATCGGTACGACGCCGAACCAGGAGCCCCTCCTCGACAGTCGGCGACGGAAACAGCCGTTGTCCGATTGCGGCCTCCGTGATCGTGACTCCGAGTGAATAGAGATCACTCCGGGCATCGGCGTCGCCGTGAAATACCTCAGGAGCCACATAGGGAATCTTGCCCATGAAGGCCCGCGTCCGCGTGAGGCCCAAGTCGTCGCTCAAGACCCGCGCGATTCCGAAATCGCTGAGCTTGCACTGGCCGCTCTTGCTGAGAAGAACGTTGCCGGGCGTCACATCACGATGAAGGACCCCGTGTCGATGCGCGTATTCCAGCGCTGCTGCCACATCGCATGCGATGTGCAGCACCACGAACGACGGCAACAGTGTCTCGTTCCGGCGGCAGACCTTGAACAACCGCGAAAGGGACACGCCGTCTACCAGCTCCATCGCAAGATACGGGCGGCCTCCTAGAACCCCTGTGTCCACGACCCGAACGATGTTCGGGTGGTCGAGCTTCGCCCCAATTCGCGCTTCCTGGGAGAAGCGTTGCAGGAACTCCCTTTCCTTGTCTTTCGAACGCCCAAGGAGCTCAGGGAGCACCTGCTTCAACGCAACCCGAAACCCGTGACCGTTCGCACCGGCGCGCATCGCTTCGAACGTCTCCGCCATGCCGCCTTGGCCGAGCTTTGTCCCGATCTCGTACTTGCTGCGCTCGCTCACTCGATCTCTGCCTTTCGCAGGGTGATCTTCCTGCTCTCCCCGGCCCGAACCTTCACGTATTTCGGTTCTTCGGGATACTCGTCCCCGATCTGGACCTTGTAGGTACCCGGTCGGACCGACCGCCGAACCGGGGCGCGGCCTATCTTCTCATCGTTGATCCAGACGTTGCCCCACGGGTTCGCGAACACGCGTAAGAGTGCACGCTCGCGTTTCGCCGCGGCTTGTGGCTCGGTTTGCGGACTCTCCTCCACCCCTGGTGCGGCCGTCTGCGGAACGGGCGCAGCCATCACTGCTCCGACTGCCTTCGTCGTCGGCTCTTCGGGAGGGGCGTTCCGCTCAGGCTCCCCGAGGACCTCTGTGCGAACGGCGACCCCGTTCTCGACTTCCTGTGCGTTGTCGGCGGCGCCGCCGCGCCCCATCATGATCCCCGCAAGCCCGACCATCCCGAGAACCGCAAGCGCACCGAGGAGTGTCTTTCGTCGACTGTTCTTTTCGGCCCGTGGGCTGGGCTGTGGGCGAGGTTCGGATTGGTTAGCGACGTCGAGGTCAACAGGCGTGACCTCCGCGGCTCTACTCGTTTCGAGATTGTCTTGGGTCTCCCGCACGATTGCGCCCAAGCGGCGACGCTCGCGCCGACTCCCGCCACAAGCCTCCAGCTGGAGCTGCACCTCGAGTGCGCTTTCCGGTCGCGCCTCAGGCTCGCGCGCGAGCATCGCCTCCACCAGCGCAACAAACTCCGCTGGAAACGCCTTCGCCCCCTCTCCGAGAGGCGGTCCGTCCAACTGGCCTTCGCAGACCTTCTTGATCAGCTCGTAGGAGTTCGAGCCGGCAAACGGCGGCTCTCCGATGGCAAGCTCATAGAGCACCGCCCCGAGTCCATAGAGGTCACTCCGCTCACTCGCCTTTCCCCCGACCATCAACTCGGGCGCGAGGTAGGGGAGCGTGCCCTTCACCTCGCTCTCGACCGTGAGGGAAGCGGTTCCGTGAGTTCTTACGCGTGCCAAGCCAAAGTCGGCCAGCTTCACGACGCCTTCCACGCTCACCAAAATGTTCCCGGGCGTGACATCTCGATGGACAACGCCTCGAATCTCCCCGTCGCAGTAGGAATGCGCGTAGTGAAGAGCCGCGGCGACGCGGTTCCCGATCCAGAGCACTTGCTCGGGCGTCAATCTGCCGTTTTCCCGCAATACCCGAAGGTCGACCCCGTCTACGAACGCGAACACGACGTAGGGCCGGTCGGCGTCGAGCTTGTGGCCTAAGATGCTCACCAAGTTCGGATGCTGAAGTCGCCCCGCAATGCGTGCTTCACGGGCGAAAAGCTCTCGGCTTTGGGCGTCCTCGGCACGATGGGCATGCAACCATTTGAGACACCCCCTCCCCTCCGTGCCGTCGTCGCCTATCCAGAGGACCTCAAACGTCTCCCCGGTTCCGCCGACGCCGATGCGTCGCACCACTCGGTAGCCATCGATCGATACGGGGCTCCTGGCTGCGCTCGCCACGCGGTCTTGAGAACCATCCTCTCTATTCGGCCTATGCAACACCGCAGCGCATTCCTCTAACCCCCGCAGTAGTTTTCCTCGGCGGTGCCATCGGCGTCGCCGCAAATTGAGGCGCTCCCCGCCGCTTCCTCGAGGCACTGGCTTCCATGAGCACATTCATATGTGCAACGAAGCCCCGCGGCTCCGACCTGACGACAGATCCCGCCGGGCCCGACACAATCAAAATCGTCCTCACAGCTCTGATTGTCGACCAGGGCTTGTACGGCCTCGCAGCTTGTGAGGTCCTCATTCACTCCGCAGTAGATGTCCGGCGTCGCGCCGGACAAGCTCTCCCGTGCGTCTGGCAGCGGGAACGCAAACGGCTGTGTGCATTTGTCCGGGCCGGCGCTGCGCAGACAGAAGCCGCCGCGAAGCGGCACGTTCCCAAACTGCATCGGGATACAGGCAAACTCCTCGACGCAGTCGCTATCCGAGACGCACGCCTCGCACTCGGCGCGGGAGCCGCGAACAATGTCGCTACATTCATGCGTAGCTGGGTCGCAGCTCCGGTCCCCGCAATCCATGGCCTCGGTCCGGGGCAAGCACTCGACGCAAAGACCTTCTTCCGCGTCGCATCGCGGCAACCCGTCGATCCCCGCGCAATCGAGGTCTTCGAGGCAGGGTTCGCAGGTTTGCGAGGTGAGATCACACCGGGATTCCTCTTCGAATGGGCAATCGAGGTCGTCCTCACACTCCGGGTTCCCCATCCCACCGGCTCCGCCCATTCCGCCGAGTCCCCCATCAGGCCCGATAGGCACGCACTCTCTTCCGCCGTCTTCAAAATCGACGATGGCCGTTCCCTCAGGAC
>JABDJF010000316.1 GCA_013002645.1 Myxococcales bacterium | reverse complement strand
CACGCTTCCGCGTGGCTTTGGTGTAGGGCTGGGGTACGACGGGCTGCTCACGTGGAACCCAGTTGCCACGGACGACTATGTCGAACGATAGCTGTCGGAGATGCCAATCTCATCCCCAGAGGACGATCGACATGACTATCTCTCCGCGGGCGGGGGAGGCGGCTTCTTCCCCAAGTCGAAGGTGATCGCGGGCGCGGGTTCCAACGCCGATGACCGATTTCTCCTGCCCACATTCGGTTCGGGTGGAGTCGCCAGCGCTTTCGGGGTCCTCATCTGCGCCTCCTGCTCCTCGAGGCTTGTACCTAAGTGCACTCTCCTCTCAGCACTCCCTGAAGACGTCAATGGCGCAGAACCTCCGATCAGTGAACTTCTGGGCTTCTGAAGAGGTTGTTTGTTCTGGCTATACTCATCGAGTTGCGCGAACTTGACGTTGGCCAGCGAAAGGAGCGGCGGTGGCAGGATCAGGGGCTGCTCGGGCACGGTGGCGTCGGCCTGCGGATGGTAGTTGGTGCCCGGTGTGAGGTTGTCGAACAGTTCCGAACTGAGCTTGAGAGTGAGGGCAGTCGATACATCCCAGACAAACGAGGCTTTGGGAATGAATTGCGCCGATGCGGAGGAGCCCATCGCAACGAGACAGACGAATGTGATCAAAGAGAACTTGCTTTGCATCTTGAGGACCTCCAGTTGAATGGGTCTCAGACGCTACACAGCCGTCCCTCACTTGTGCCGCCAAACGCGTCCATCCAAGGCGCCAAGTCCGGATGATCCCGGTGCCCCACCGTCCGACACTTCCGACTTGGCGTGTCCGGTGTGCTCTTTGGCGCCTCGCCAGCGGTGCGGCGGAGCCCCGGTTGGTCTGCTTGGCAGTCCCCTTCGGCCGTGGCTCAATCGTTGCTTGCCACGCCTATTCGACCAAGCCATATTGACGATCCTCGGCCGGATGCGCCCGACTACAAAAACGAGCTCGAAGCTAACCCTCAGCGGTGCGTGGCTTTCGTATGTGCTCCATGCGTTTGAAGAGCTCGGGTTGGACGTGGCGGAGATCGCGCGAGGGGCCGAGGTCGACCTCACCGGCCTCTCGGATCCGAACGCGCGAATCGCACGCGACGAAGTTGGTCGCCTCTGGCGAGAGGCGATGAGACTGACCGGAGACTCGGACCTCGGTCTTCACGCTGGAGAGCATTCTGTCTTCAGCGCCAACAACTGGATCGCTCTCCTGATCATGACGAGCAAGAACTTCTTCGAGGGAATGCAGGCAACGGCGCGCTATCAGCGCATCCTCGCTCATGGTCGCGTCGTCGAAGCGGAGCGCGTTCCCAACGGTTGCAAGTTGACGATACACCGAGTCACCGACGGCTTGGAAATCCTGCGGCAAGAAATGGAGTTTGTGGCTGTGGTACTGCACAAGCTCGCGGAGTCTGTCCGCGGAGAGCGGGTACGATGTGAAGAAGTCGCGTTCCTACATCCATTTCCCGGCGACAGCCGTGAGCACGAACGCGTTTTCGGCTGCCCGGTCCGCTTTGGAGTCGACCAGGATTTCCTTATCTTGCCGGAGCGATGCGCGTTTGCGCCTTCGCTTCACTACAACCCTCGCCTCCGCGCGATGGTCGAAGATAGCGCCGCAGCGGGTGTGGCGGAAGTCGAGGGGCCGTTTTCGCTCGAAGTCAAAGTCGCGGCTTACACGCTGTTGCTCGAGAAGCGGTGCACCGTCGACAACGTCGCTCGCGCTCTTCACACGAGTACGAGGACCGTGCAGCGCCGTCTGGGCGAAGAAGGGGTCGCTTTTCGAGACGTCGTGCGCGAGTGCAAGCTAGACACGGCGGTCCGATGCCTCGAGGCAGGCCAGTCACCCGATGACGCCGCTGAACGTGCCGGGTTCTCGAGCCGGCGTGCGTTTGACCGTGCGTTCAAGGAGTGGACTGGGGCTTCGCCCGCATCCTTCGTGACAGAATGAAGTGTACGGACTGGTAGCGGACAAGAGTTGAAGTCCTCTCCTATAGCAACGCTCGCGCCCCGCGGCTTTCCGGGATTAGTCCGCAGTAAACGCCTGGATGCCGGTTTGCGCCCGACCGAGAATCAGTGCGTGGATGTCATGCGTGCCCTCATAGGTGTTCACCGTCTCGAGATTGACGAGATGCCGCATGACATGGAACTCGTCGCTGATCCCGTTTCCACCCAGGATGTCCCGGCAGGTCCGCGCGATGTCGAGCGCCTTCCCGCAATTGTTGCGCTTGAGCTCTCTTAGCCCATCGGGCCCAAGATGAGAGCCGAATTTCGCGGTACTAGATGTTATGTCGCGTAGAACTCGAAGCTGAAAGCGCGTTTGTATCGACTATCAGCAACTCGGCCTCCGATCAGTCATCAACTCAGTCACACTTGTCCCCTCCGTCGAAGGTGCAGCTCACCGGTCCTAGGATATGAGGTCTCGATCGCGGACATCCTGGTTTGGACACTAGGCTAGGTGCCGCCCGACGGGAGTAGGAAGTCCGCGATGGCGTTCATGACTGCGTCGAAGCGAGGCTGTCGAAATCCGACACCACTGACCAGCCAGTCGGTGTGTCCAGACTCCCGACTGCCCTTGAAGTGGCCCAACACATCGAGGTGGTCAGCTGCGCCCGCCCACAGGATATCGCCCCAAAGCATGCTGGTGGTCGGGACGAGGCCGTCGTTGACAGAAGGGTCGAGCTCGCGGCCGAGCTTGGCTTCGAGCATGTTCCTCACTTCGGGCTCCGGCTGGGGGGGCGGATACACTTCCGATACTCGGCCGGCTCCCGCGTAGAGCGCTGAAAAAAGTGCCGCGGACAGAGCACTCGAAGGGGACCTCAGGTTCTTCGCGACGTTGAAACGCGGAGGCCTTCCCGCGTAGGCGACCACACAGCCGTAGCGACAGTCGGGATTGTCCGACACCGAGTTGCTGAAGATGTCCATCGACTCGGGCGTCAGTTGGATGACCGCGCCCTGATCGCTGTGAATCTGCGCGAACCA
>JABDJF010000305.1 GCA_013002645.1 Myxococcales bacterium | reverse complement strand
GACCTGGAGACCTCCGGGCAGCCGCATCCGTTGGAGATCGCACGCGATCTGATCGCGACCGGTCGGCCGCGTGATGCGCTCGATCTGCTGAGCGCTCACCACGCTGAACTAGACCACGACCCCGAGTACCTGCTGCTCTGTTCCGCTGCCTGGTGGGCGGACGGCGACACGCTTCGTGCGCAGCAAGCGCTGCAGGGCGCCGCTCGGCTTGCTCCGGAGGACCCGAGGCCGTTGCAAGGGCTTGGCGAGTTGCTGGCGGAGCGCGGCGAGCACGACAAGGCCGAGCTGCTCTGGGCCAAGGCTCGTTTGCTCGAGGTCCAGGCGCGCGAGAGCGACTTGCCGTTGGAGGAAATGGGACCCGCCGCCGACGAAGACTTGATCGCGTTTGCAGAGCAACGGGAGCGAAAGACCCAGGGGGCGCTCACGCCTCGTCAGGTCATAGTCGCCCTGGTCGGCTTGTTGGTGGTCGCCCTCCTGATCGCGGGCATCGTGTTAGTCACCTCTCCGCGTGAAGTACCGTCCACGGCCTCCGTCCCATCGAAGGCGGACACGCTTGTCGAACAACCTGCGGCGTCGGAGCCGGCTGCGGACGTGGTGGAGCTGCCGGCCGTCGTCGAGGTTGACGAACCCGAGGAGCCGATCGTCGTCGAATTGATGGAGCCTCCGCCTGCCGGGCTTCCCGAGCTCGCGGCGCAAAAGGCTGCCGATCCTTCGAAGCCCTCAGAGGTCGATGGCAAGGCGCCGGCGCCGGCGACTCCTCGGAAGGCTGCCCCAAAACGGCGCCGCTCGGTTGCGACCCGGTCCCCTGCCCCCGCTGCAGCTGCGCCGCCGATCCCCGAGCCCCCGAGCGATGACGTCGTTCGGGCAGAGCTGGCCTCGATGGAACCTCGGGACCTCACGACCCGCGCCGACAAGCTCTACGCGCAAGGGCACTCGGCGCTAGCTGCGGTCTACTACCGTCGCGCGCTCGAGATCGATCCGGACTTCGCGCCCGCACTGGTCGGCATGGGTCGGGGCATCTTGCGGGCCAAGAAATACTCCGACGCGATGAAGAACGCGACACGTGCGCTGCAGCTCGCTCGTGGCGTGGACGCGCAGCCTGGGCTCGAAGCCACCGCGATCTATCAAATGGGTCGCGTCCACTACGAGCGCGGTGAGCGGGACGCGGCGCGGCATTTGTTCCGGCAGTCGATCTCCCTGCCGAGCGCACCGCCGGAGGCTTGGTTCCACCTGGGCGAAGCGCTTTCGAGCGACAACAGCCCTGCGGCCCGGCAAGCCTATGAGAAGTATTTGGAGCTCGTGCCGAGCGGTTCCTTGTCGGATCGGGCTCGTCGAGCGATTCAGTAGTATGCTTGGCCGATGGCGAAGAAACAGAACGAACGGCGCCAAGCTCGCAAAGAGCGAGCCAAACAGTCCAAAGAGGCCAAACGCGAGGCCCAAGAGCGCGCGCAGCAGCGCCGTCGAATGCAGATTCGCATTTCGGCGGCAGTCGCCGTGTTGACTCTGGCGATTGCGGCGATCTGCTACTTGGTGCTCGACAACCGGCAGCTGATGGGCATCACGCTTCTGATCGGAGGCGTGTTGTTCCTGGTGCTTGCGCTCGGCACCTTGGCCTCCGGGGTGCAGCCACGTGACCGAACGCGCGCGGGCTCCATCGACTATGGCAACCGTGACTGAGGAGAGAGCTGTGGACGACCCGCAATCCAAGCGTTGGGAAGCTGCGGAAGAAGGGATGGAGCTCTTGCACGCCGGTGAGGCCGACCAGGCGATCGACGAGCTCTTGCAACTGGCGCGCAAAGACCCGCAAAACGAATACGCTTTTCACTTCTTGGGTCATGCTTATTTCGAGAAGGAAGCCTATCCGGAGGCGCTCAAGAGCTATGTCGAAGCCTTGAAGCTGGCACCGGGCTACGTTGGCGCGATGCTGGGCGCTGGGCAGACGCTTCGGATGCTGGGCGAGTACGACCGCGCGATTCGAATGGGTCAGCGCGTCCTCCAAAGCCAGGGGAACGACGGCGACGCCTTGTTCCTGGTTGGCGCGGCGCACTTCCAAAAAGGTGAGAATCAGGCTGCGAAGCGCTACCTCGAACGTTTCCTCGAAACGAGCCCGGAGTTGGAAGTCGCCCTCGAAGTAGAGGGCATGCTGCAGGTCATCCGCGGCGAGGTCTTGCCTTTCCCAGGCGCCGAGGACACGGTAGAGAACTGAGAGGAGCCTGCCATGAAAGCGGATCCCGCCGAAAAGCTGGCACCGGAGTTGCCGTCAGACGACCACAAAGTGCGCTTGCGCAAGCGCGCGGCGCAGTGGCGCGATCAGGATGTGCAGCCCGCGGTCGCACGTCACGCGCTGCGCAAGGAGCGATTCGTCACGCACAGCGACTTGGAGGTGCCCGACCTTCTAACGCCAGCCGATTTTAACGATGGCTACGAGCGTGAGCTCGGCTTTCCCGGCCAGTTTCCCTACACGCGGGGCGTGCAGCCAACGATGTACAGGGGCCGCCTCTGGACGATGAGGATGTTCGCCGGCTTTGGAACGCCCAAGCAGACCAACGAGCGTTTCCGTTATCTGCTCAATCAGGGGCAGACCGGGCTCTCGACCGCCTTCGATTTCCCAACCCTGATGGGATACGACAGCGACTCGCCGCTTTCGCTCGGCGAGGTCGGCATGGTTGGCGTCGCGGTCGACACCCTTCGCGACATGGAGATCCTGTTCGACGAAATACCGCTCGACCAGGTCACCACCTCGATGACGATCAACGGCCCAGCTGCGGTGCTGCTCGGCTTCTACGTCGCTCTGGCCGACAAGCGTGGAATCCCGCGAGACAGAATCGGAGGCACCGTACAAAACGATTGCCTCAAGGAGTTCATCGCCCAGCACGCTTGGGTCGTTCCTCCGCGACCGGCGATGCGAATCGTCACCGACTCGATCGAATTTTGCGCGAAAGAGGTTCCACGCTGGAACAGCGTCAGCATCAGCGGCTATCACATTCGCGAAGCCGGCTCCACCGCCGCGCAAGAGCTCGCATTCACCATTGCCGATGGTTTGGAATACGTGAAGTGGGCCGTCGAGCGGGGCCTGAATGTCGACGACTTCGCACCGCGCCTCTCGTTCTTCTTCGACGTCCACAATGACTTCTTCGAAGAGATTGGGAAGTTCCGCGCTGCGCGTCGGATGTGGGCTCGATTGATGAAAGAGCGGTTCAATCCGAAGAACCCGAGGTCGCTGATGCTGAGGACACATGCGCAGACCGCGGGCGTGTCGCTCACCGCCCAGCAACCCTACAACAACGTTACCCGGGTGGCCCTTCAAGCGCTCGCCGCAGTGCTCGGCGGGACCCAGTCGCTTCACACCAATAGCCTCGACGAGACCTACGCGCTTCCGACCGAAGAAGCGGTCACCGTAGCGCTCCGCACGCAGCAGATCATCGCCGAAGAGTCGGGTGTCACCAATACGATCGACCCCTTGGCGGGTAGCTATTTCGTCGAATGGATGACCAACCGCCTCGAAGAAGAGGCGATGGACTACATCCGCAAGATCGACGAGCTGGGCGGAATGGTCGAGGCGGTCGAGCAGGGCTACCCGCAGCGCGAGATCGGCGCCTCGTCCTACCGTCTACAGCAGCAAATCGAACGTGGCGAAAAGACGGTTGTTGGCGTCAACCGGTACGAGCAGGACGAGCAGCCCGACATCCCGACCCTCCGCGTCGATGAGTCGATTCAAAAGGAGCAGGTCGAGGCCCTGGCGAAGGTCAAAGCCGAGCGCGACGCCACCGCCGTCTCAAAGGCGCTGGCGGCCATTGCGGCGGACTGCCGAATGGATCGCAACGTGATGCCAGGCATCATTGAAGCCGCAAAGGCATACTGCACTGAGCAGGAGGTCTGCGACGTGTTTCGGGAAGTGTTCGGTCAGCACCGGGACAGGCCGGAATTCTAAGCAGCGTCAGGACCCGGTCATTCGCAGCCACATCGCCACGAGCATCGCGCCGACCATCAGCGCGAGGGCGACGGTGCCGACGATGTCCTCCATGCGCTTTCGCCGCGCCGGATCGTCCAGCGAGCCGGGGATGGTAGGCTCATGAACGGCGGACTCTGCGGGCAGTGGCGCCGGCGGCGGGATCGGGCGGCGGAGGCTCGGATCGGGAAGCGCGGGAGCTGGGTTGATCACTTCGTTCCACTGCTCTTGGCGCGCCCGCGGCCTCGAGACAACATGACTTCGCTCCACGCCGGGAACGCCACGATGATCGGCGACCGGGTCTCGGAGCACGCGGACCACTTTGGTCGTGGTGTCTTTGCGCTTTTTCCGGAAATGACTCGGTCGGCGCCTTGTCTTTCCGGGGAGCTCCGGTTTGTCGTCGGGGTGTGGCACGGGTCTTTGTCTCTCCACCGCCCCCATCGGCTTCCTTTTCTAGTATACCGCTCAATTGTTCAGTGTCAGCGCGGAGCTCGACTTTTCGAGACCTTGCTTACAATTCGACGCATGGAGTGGACCGGCGCAGCAGAGTTGATCGACGGCGACCTCGAGGGCCGCGTGGTGTTCACCTGCGAGCACGCCTCGGCGGCGCTTCCCGAACCTTGGACCTGGCCGAACGAAGACCGCTGGCTCGTCGACACGCACTGGGCGATCGACATTGGCGCGGCCGACTTCACGCGACGGGTCGCCGCCCTCATGAACGCGCCAGCCGTGCTCTCGTGTTTCTCGCGGCTTCTGATCGATCCGAACCGGCCGCTCGACTCCGAGACCTTGTTTCGGGAGAATGCCGAGGGCAGGACGGTTCACCTGAACGAAGCGCTTCTCGAGGCAGAACGAGTCCGGCGGATCGAGCGCTTCTACGAGCCCTATCACGCCGCGGTCGGCTCCGTCGTCGAGCGTAGCGCCTGCGACACGGTATTCTCGATCCACACCTTTACCGACGACTACGAAGGCGAGAAGCGGCACCTGGAGGTCGGGGTCCTGTTCGACGACGACGAGGAGCCGGCCTACCGGCTCGTCCAGCATCTCGCGGACGCGGGCTTTCGCGTGGCGCCGAACGAACCCTGGTCGGGCAAAATCGGACTCGCCTACTCGCCTGTTCGCCATGCCCAACAATTCGGGCGTTGCGCGCTCGAAATCGAGGCGCGCCAAGACCTGATCGTGGACGACACATTTGCGGGGCGGCTTGCGGAAGCGCTTGCGAGCTTCTTCTCCTAAGCTTGCGTTCATGCGTCGACTTTGTTCCGAGCAGACCGGGCTTTCTTACCTCTCTTCTGGGGCCGAGAATGCCCCATTGGTTCTGTGCCTGCATGGCTTTCCGGATATCCCGAGAACCTGGGGGCCGTTGACGGAGCGTCTCTGCGGCGCCGGCTATCGCGTGGTCAGCCCCTGGTTGCCCGGCTACGCCCCTTCGTCTCTGAAAGGACCGTTCGACCTCGCGACGCTGGCACAGACGATCCTCGACTTCGGCGACGAGCTCTCGCCTTCGGAACCGATTCGAATCGTCGGCCACGATTGGGGATCGCCGATCGCCCAGTGTGCAATGGCTTCTCACCCCGAACGCTTCCGCGCGGCAGCGCTTCTCGCCGTTCCACACATGCTTGCCTTTGAAGAAAACATCGAGCACGACCCGCGTCAGATCGGCCGAAGCGCCTACATGGTTCTATTTCAACTCCCGGTGCTGTCCGAGCGTATCGTCGGGCTCGGCAACTTTCGGTTCATCGAGCGACTCTGGAAGACCTGGTCACCGGGATTCGATCCGGGCCGCGACTATTTCGAAGAGGCCAAGGTCTGCCTGCGTTCGAGCATGCCCGCTCCGCTCCGATACTATCGCGCGCTGCGCTCGCCGAAGGTCTTTCTCGAGGTTCGCCGATTGATCGGGGCAAGCCCCATCGTCGTCCCGACCATTTACCTGCACGGCGAGCGCGACGGCTGCATTGGCCCACAGATCGCAGACGGCCAGGAGAAGCACTTCAGCGCTCTTTTCGAGACGGTCAAACTCGCAGACGCGGGCCACTTCTTGCATCTGGAGCGCCCCCGCGAGGTGAACGCGGCGATTCTCAGGTGGTTTGAGGGGCACTAGCAGGGGCAGGGGCAGTGTCAGTGTCAGTGTGAGCGCTGCCGCGGGTGTGGTGGGGGGTGGTTGCAGGAACCGGGGCGTGGTGCGTTTTGATTGAACCGCCCCGCCCA